>JAJZGI010000088.1 GCA_021798575.1 Pseudomonadota bacterium
TCCTAATCTCAATCCTGAGTGCAATCCTAACCTCATCTCTATGCTCAATCCTGATCTCTAATTTCGTCGGTCAGGTGTGGTATCGGATTACGTTTCTACGACAGACCAAGGAATGCTAGCGCATGCGTGAGCAGTGGTAGGATGGGCATCACGCGATGATACTGGCCGCTACTGATGGCGTGGTGATGACCGCCAGCGATGATCCAATGCCCATGTAAAACAGGGGCCATTACTTGTCTCCAAACATTACCGATATTTCAATTTACGCAAGCAATCGTAACGCGGTAGTGCAATTTGGCGTTGTCTCCATGTGGCCGGGAGGCTTGTGATGATTGCCGGATCGGATGATGGCTACGAAGAGATCGTCACCCAGATTGGCGAAGCCGCAAGTCTTGACGCCATGCAGAAGATCGCGGGCAATATTTGCAAATTCTATCATCTGGCGAACATCGCCTATCACGCTGTTTATATTCCCGGCGCGAAGATGTTCAATCCGATCTTGGTTTTGACTTACGATCCAGGCTGGGTCGCGCGGTATAAAGACAACGACTACTTCAAAATCGATCCGGTGGTTGTGTTTGGTACGAAGAGTTTTTTGCCGTTGGATTGGGCGGAGCTCGATCGGGAAAACGCTGTGGCGCGGGGGTTTTTCGCGGAAGCCGACCGGTTTGATGTTGGCAGGCAGGGTATAACGCTACCGGTGCGCGGAGCTGGTGGCGAGCGGGCGTTGTTTACAGTCACCGCCAATATGTCGATGCGAGAATGGGAGCAGCGCCGGACCGGCTATATGAAAGAGTTCCAGATGATCGGGCATTACATGCATGATCGGATCGTGGAACTTTCGGGCTATCGGGATACCGCCCCCAAGCCTGCGTTATCACCGCGCGAGATGACGTGCCTGGAGTATGCGGCGCGCGGTGCGACCGTGAAGCAGATCGCGGCAAGTTTGCGCATTACAGATCGGGCGGTTCGTTTGTTTCTGACATCGGGCTGCGCCAAGCTCGATTGTGCCACAATCCCGCAGGCAATTGCCAAGACGGTCTCACGCGAAATGCTGCACCCGTAAACGGGTAGCACGCGCATCACGATCACGAAAACCCAACACCCATAAATCATCAATCGGCTGACGCATCGCTCTGTCATCTTATGTGGCAGGGCGATTGCGTTGCCGCACATGGGGCACGGCATATATCCAGACAAAACTTCTAATCAATGGGCGATTAAAGAGACCTGTCAAGATTCCGATTCGGAAGATTGCGGCCTGAATCATCCGGCTTGTAAACATGAATCCGCCGCGATGGAGACGCTCAAATCTCTCCCGCAAGCGGCGCTGATATTTTGTTGGCCATGATGTTTCAAGAACTAAAGCGGAGCACAAATGATCATAACTTTGAGCCAGGATGACAGGATTGAGTATCCCGCATTATTCGACCAGATGTTTAAATCCCGCGCGGCAGTCTTTCATGACCGCATGGGCTGGGATGTGGCGGTCAAAGACGGCCATGAGATCGATCGCTATGATGAAGAGGCTGATCCTATCTATCTCCTTGCGGTCGATGAGCATCAGCAAGTGCGTGGTTCCCTACGCTTATTGGCGACCACCGGGCCGACAATGCTGCAAAGCGAGCTTAAGCATTTCTTCGATGATGACGTCGACGTGGCGGCACCCACGATCTGGGAATGCACGCGGTTTTGCGTGCCGCCGGTTCTGGGCAGGACCACGCAGGATGTGGGCATTGTCTCTACTGAATTGCTGATCGGCCTGTGCGAACTTTGTCTCGCGTCGGGCATCGAATTTGTTGTCGGTGTTTACGACACACCGATGACGCGCATCTATGCGCGGATCGGTTGGTGTCCGGAGGTTTTGGCACGGGCACGGCCGGAGATTGGAAACATATCCGCCGGTATTTGGGAGGCGACGCCGGCCGCGCTGTCAACCATGCGTCAACACCTGGCCGCCCGGTTGCGCGGGCGGCCGGTTCTGGCGACGTAAATGGCCGCGCGGCGGGAAAGGTTGCGCGGATATCGGCTTGCCGGTGTGCTGTTCGGCTTGAGCACGATCAGCCCGGCGCCGGTCTTTGCTGCGAGCCTATCGGATGCGGATTTTGCCACGCTCGCGGCGCGTTGCGCGCCAGGGGTGCCAGAGAGGGTTCTGCGCGGTGTTGCCCGCACGGAGAGCAACTTTTATCCGTGGATGCTGCACGATAACAGCACTCACTTCAGTGTCAGCCCGGCGAGTCCGGCCGCGGCCGAGGCTCAGGCGACCGCATGGATCGCCGAGGGGCATTCCGTCGATCTCGGCCTGATGCAAATCAACAACGCCAATTTGCCGGCGCTGGGGATGACGATCGGCGCGGCGCTCGATCCCTGCGCGTCATTGGCGGGCGGTGCGGCGGTGCTGCGGGCCGCTTATGGCGCTGGCCCGGTGGGCAGCGGGCAGCAGGCCGCCTTGCTCATGGCGTTGTCGATCTACAATACCGGCTCTCCGCTCAAAGGCATCATGAACGGCTATGCAAGACGGGTGGTGCGCCATGCTGATGAGGTGGCGTCGGGCCTTCCCGTGCCGCCGCTACCGCTAGCCATCGCGCCGGGCATGCCGCCCGCTTGGGATGTCTCGGCCACCGGCAATTACGCGCAGGCCCATGGCGCACCCTGGCTGGTGCCGCTGGCGCTGGACGTGGCCGGGCAGAGCCCTGCCGCAGCCGCTGAGGACGGTTCCCCATACCAAACGATGAGGTCGCCATGATGGATTTGATTGCCCCGATGCTTCTTGCGCAGGCGCTGATGTTTCGCCTGACCAGATTATGGCCCGTGGCCGCCCGAGCGTGGCCCGTGGCGTTGCTTGCGGTCATGCTGGGGCTTCCGGCGTTTGCCTACGCCCAGACCGTCTCAGGCGGGGCCAGCCCGCAGACGATGATCAATAATGTCTGCACCTTCATCCTGGGTCCGTTTGGTGAAACGATCGCCGTGCTCGGGATTATCGGCATCGGGTTTCTGTTCATGTTTGGCCGGGCGTCGCTGGGGGTGATCGCGGGCATTATCGGCGGCATCGTCATCATGTTCGGCGCTTCCTATCTCGGCCAGACCCTGACCGGGGGCGGTTAAGATGGAGCCGCTTGAGGCCGACACGCTGTATCTCGCGGCGACGAGGCCCGCGATGTTCATGGGCGTGCCGCTGAGTCTGGGGGCCATGCTGCTCATGCTGGCGGGGCTGATCGTCGTGATCTTCAAGAACCCGCTTTATCTGGTGGTCATGGCGCCGCTCTGGCTGGCGGCTCGGGAGTTGGTAGCGCGGGATTATAACGCTGTCGGTGTTGTGCTGCTGTATCT
>JAJZGI010000089.1 GCA_021798575.1 Pseudomonadota bacterium
AAACATACCGCCCGCTTGGGATATTTCGGCCACCGGCAATTACGCGCGGACCCATGGCGCGCCCTGGCTGGTGCCGCTGGGGCTGGATGCCGCCGGACAAAACAATGCCGCGGCCGCTGAGGCCGGTTTTCCACCCCAGACGATGAGGTCGCCATGATGAACATGATCGCCCTGATGCTTTTTGCGCGGGTGCAGAGGTTGCGCCTGAACAGATTATGGCCCGTTGCCGCCCGAGCGTGGCCGGTGCCACTGCTGGCGGTCATGCTGGGTGTTCCGGCACTCGCCTATGCCCAGACCGTCTCGGGCGGCGCCAGTCCGCAAACCATGATTAATAATGTCTGCACCTTCATCCTGGGGCCCTTTGGCGAGACGATCGCCGTGCTCGGCATTATCGGCATCGGGTTTCTGTTCATGTTCGGCCGGGCGTCGCTCGGGGTGATCGCGGGCATCATCGGCGGCATCGTCATCATGTTTGGTGCGTCCTATCTCGGCCAGACCCTGACCGGGGGCGGCTGAGATGGAGCCGCTCGAGGCCGACACATTGTACCTCGCGGCGACGCGGCCAGCGATGTTCATGGGTGTGCCGCTGAGTCTGGGAGCCATGTTGCTCATGCTGGCGGGGCTGATCGTCGTGATCTTCAAGAACCCGCTTTATTTGACGGTCATGGCGCCGCTCTGGCTGGCGGCGCGGGAGTTGGTGGCGCGCGATTATAACGCCGTCGGCGTCGTACTGCTGTATTTGCGCACCGCTGGCCGGTCGGTGGACAGCAAGAGATGGGGCGGGGCGTCGGTGTCACCGGCGCCGGTCCGTATCCATCGCTATGGTCGCGGGCGGGGGATGATCGATGTGGGGGGATAGCGCCCGCGCTGAGCGCGCCGCCACGCAGTACCTGCCCTATATCGGGCATATCGGGCCGCAGGCCGTGCTGCTGGAAAGCGGGGCGCTGCTGGCGATGGGGTATGTCGAGGGCCAGGCGTTCGAATTGGCCGATCATGCGCTGCGCAATGCCAGGCTGCGGCGGCTGAATACGACCTACCGCAATCTCGCCGATGACAATGTCACCATCCATACGCATCTCATCCGCCATGAAGATCTGGGAGCAATACCCACCCGCCGGTTCCGCTCCGGCTTCGCCCACGCGCTGGACGCCGCATACCGTGACAAGGTGTTGGCGGGCCGGCTGTACCGGAATGATTATTTTATCAGCCTGATCGTGTCGCCGCGCAGCCCGCTTGGCACGGGCATGGCCAGAAGATGGGCGCGGTTGGGGCGTAAAATCCCGGAAGCAGCGGCGGGGTTGGCGCGCGAGTTAGAGGACCAATGGCTGGTTTTGGCCAATGGGCTGGAAGGGTTCAGAGTCCGGCGCCTCGGTGTGTATGAGCGGGGTGGGATCGCCTTCTCGGAAATCGCCGAGGCGCTGCGGTTGATCATCACGGGCCGGCCGTTGCCGGTGCCTGTTGTCTCCGGGCATCTGGGTGACTCGATCTACACCGATCGCGTTATTTGCGGTCGGCGGGGTTTAGAAATACGCGCGCCGGATAAGAGCCGGTTTGGGACGATTTTCTCCTTCCGGGAATATCCGGCGAAGACCCGTCCCGGGATGTTGAACACGCTGCTCTCCGTGCCGTTCCCCATCGTGCTGGCGCAGTCTTTCGGCTTTGTCACCCGCGCCCAAGCGCAGGACCGGCTGTCCTTGAAATCGGCCCAGATGCTGGGCGCGCAGGACAAGGCGGTCAGCCAGATCGCTGGGCTGGAGGAGGCGGCGGATGCCCTGGCGTCCAATGAATTCGTCATGGGCGCGCATCATTTATCGCTGGCGGTGTATGGGGACAGCCTCGCCGCGGTGGAGGAGCACGCGGGCCGGGCGCGCGGGCGGTTGGCCGATGCCGGGGCCGTAGTGGTCGAGGAGCGGCTGGGGCTGGAAGCGGCCTTCTGGTCGCAACTGCCAGGTAATCTGGAATGGCGCACGCGGCCTGGGGCGATCAACTCCCGCAATTTTGCCGGGCTGTCGAGCTTCGATAATTTCCCAGCGGGTGAGACAACTGGCCATTGGGGTGCGCCGATTGCCCGGTTCCGGACGGATGGCGGCACGGCCTATGATTACGTGCCGCATGTTGCCGATGTGGCGATGACGATTATCTTCGGCCCCATAGGTTCGGGCAAGACGGCGTTGCTGATGTTTTTGCTGGCGATGTTCGAGCAATCCATGATCCAAACCATGGAGCCAGAGAGCACGCCATCGCGCCGTGCTGGTTCGGTGGTGTTTTTCGATAAGGACCGGGGCGGTGAATTGCTGGTCCGGGCCACGGGCGGCACCTACCTCGAATTGCGGCGTGGCGAGGCGTCAGGCTTGGCGCCGCTGCGTGGGCTGCAGAACACCGAGGCGGATCGGGATTTTCTACGGGGCTGGCTGATCGCGCTGGTGCACAGCGATGGCAAAGGCGGGCTCAACCCAGAGGAGGAAAAACGCCTGGAACGAGCTATCGCGCGGCAGATGAGCATGCCGGAAGAGTTGCGTTCGCTGGCCGGTTTGCGGGAATTCCTTGGCCATGCCAACCCGATGGGGCTCGGCCCCCGCCTCGAAAAATGGTGCCGGGGCAATGCGCTGGGCTGGGCGTTCGATGGGGAACGCGACGAGGTGCGTCTCGATGGCGCGATCACCGGCGTCGATATGACACAGCTGCTCGAACACGATGAGGTTTGCGCGCCGGCCGGGGCTTATCTCCTGTACCGCGTGACACAAATCCTCGATGGGCGGCGCGTCGTGCTGAGTATCGATGAATTCCGCTTCTACCTCAAAAATACGCAATTTGCCGCGGTGGTCGATAATCTGTTGCTCACCGTGCGCAAAAGCAATGGCGCGGTGTTTCTGGCGCTGCAGATGCCCGAGCATATTTTGGAGAGCCCGCTGGGGCCGTCGATCGTGGCGCAATGCCAGACGAAGATCATGTTCCCGTCGCCGACGGCGGACCGGGCTGTCTATATTGACGGCCTCAAATGCACCGAGGGTGAATATCGCGCGGTGCGCGAAGATATGGCTGTCGGCAAACGCCGCTTCCTGCTCAAGCGCGAGAAGGCCAGTGTCATTTGCGAATTCGATCTCGGGCAAATGCGCGATTATGTCGCCATACTTTCCGGCCGGGCGAACACCGTGCGCTTTGCCGAAAGTTTGCGCCGCGAGCTGGGCGATGAACCAGACAAATGGTTGCCGGAATTCTTGCGTTCCTACCACGACGCCAAGGACTAACAGGAGGACA
>JAJZGI010000060.1 GCA_021798575.1 Pseudomonadota bacterium
ATAGAAAACTTTGCCAAAAAACTAAGTAAAAACATGAAGAAAAGCCGATGTATCTCAAAATAGGCCTGATCCAATCAGACTACGCAGAGGTTCCCTAGATCTGATCGAAATAAATTTCGATGTCCGACCCGTAAAATCTAAACCTCCACGCGCCGCCCGACCTCCACCACCTGTGAGGGGAGCAGGTTGAAGCGATCCACCGTGTGCACGGCGTTGCGATACATGAAGCCGAACAACAGCCGTTGCCACTTCATCAGCCCATCGCCGCCGTGGCCGAGCACCACATCGTCCCGCCCGGCGAAATACATCGCCTTCTCGAGGTCGATCGGGCAGCCCTTGTCCGCCGCCAATGCCAGGGCCCGCGGCAGGTTCGGGGCTTCGATAAAGCCAAAGCGCACCGTGATATGCCAGACATCCTCAGCGGTTTTTTCAACGCCGAGGCGCCGCGCCTGGGTCACGCGGGGTGTATCGGTGAACTGGATCGTGAGCGCGATGGCGGTGGCGGGCAGCACGCCAAATTGCGCGACATGCCGCGCCATCAAGGCAGGCACGGCCGCATCGGCCCGGGTGAGAAAGATTCCGGTGCCCGGCACGCGCGGGATTTCCCCCGCGGCCAGGCGTTGCAGAAATTTCTCGGGCTTTTGCGTGAGCAAGGCGAGCTTGCCGCGCAGCAGCACGGTGCCGCGCCGCCAGGTGACCATGCTGGCGAAGATCACCATGCCGAAACTGAGCGGTATCCACCCGCCGGAGACGATTTTCAGCAGATTGGCGGCGAAGAACGTGAGATCGACGACCAGGAAAACCCCGGCCACGGCGGCGGCGCGCAGCCAGCCCCAATGCCAGCGCTGCCGCATCATGGAATAGAGCAGCGCGGTGGTGAGCAGCATGGTGGTGGACACCGCCGTGCCATAGGCCCCGGCCAGCCGGGCGGAATTCTGGA
Source organism: Pseudomonadota bacterium (assembly GCA_021798575.1). GTDB lineage: Bacteria > Pseudomonadota > Alphaproteobacteria > Acetobacterales > Acetobacteraceae > Acidocella. Next base: position 941 of record JAJZGI010000060.1, read on the forward strand.
ATGTGATGGTGAGCAGCAGGGTGAGCGCCATCATCACCCAGTTCACGAAGGGCACATAGATCTGGCCATATTCCGTGTCCGAGGTCTGGCGGATTTGCAAGCCGGGAAACCAGCCGAGCTGCATCGCCTGGCGGGTGAGGGAGAATGAGCCGGTGATGATCGCCTGGCTCGCGATGATCGTCGCGACCACGGCGATCGCCACCACCGGGTACAGCGCCCAGCCCGGCACCAGCAGGAAGAACGGGTTGGCGCCTGAGGGCATGGGGGCCAGCATCCGTGCCGTCTGCCCGGCGTAGCTCAGCAGCAGGGCGGGCAGCACGATACTGAACCAGGAGAAGCGGATCGGCTGACGCCCGATATGCCCCATATCCGCGTACAGAGCCTCGCCGCCGGTGACCGCCAGGAACACCCCGCCCAGCACGACAAAACTGCCCAGCCCCTGGTGGGTGAGGAAGCCCAGCGCATAGGTGGGGCTCACCGCCTTGAGCACGGCTGGATGGTGCGCGATTCCGTCCACGCCCAGGAGTGCGATGACGACGAACCAGCCCAGCATCACCGGGCCGAAAAACCGGCTGATCCGCGCGGTGCCAAAGCGCTGCACGGCGAACAATGTGAGCAGGATCAGCACCGCCAGCGGCATGATGAAAGGTTGCAGCGCGGTGGTGGCGACATTCACGCCCTCCAGCGCGCTCAGCACGGAGATGGCCGGGGTGATGATGCCGTCACCGTAGATCAGCGCCGCGCCGAACAATCCGCACGCCACGAGGAAGCGCCCGCGCCTGCTGGCCTCATGACCCAGCAGGGACATGAGCGCCAGGATCCCGCCCTCGCCGTGGTTGTCCGCCCGCATCACGAAGATGCAGTATTTGATGGAAATGCTGATCAATAATGTCCAGAAAATCAGCGATAAAATGCCCAGCGCCATCGGCGCATCCACCTTGCCGCCGGCATATTGCACCACGGTTTGCAGGGTGTAGAGCGGGCTGGTGCCCAGATCCCCGTAGACGATGCCCAGCGCGGCCATGGCCAGGGTTGGGGTGGTGCGGCGCGTGGCGGTGTTCTGTGGCACGTTCAACCCTTCAGGTTACACCCGGGCCGGGCTGGCTCCGCCCAGTGGTTATCGGGGCAGAGCCAGCCATTTTTTAACAATTAGAGTTAAGATTAGCCAAGCGCTGCTTCCGCGAATTCATAATTGGCGATCTTGTCCAGCCAGTTGGTGATGTAATCCGGGCGGTGGTTGCGGAAGTCCAGATAGTAGCTGTGCTCCCAGACATCGAGGCCCAGCAGCGCCTTGCCCTCACCGGTGGCGAGCGGGTTGGAGCCATTGGGGGTCTTGGTCACCTTCAGCCTGCCATCGGCGCCCGCGACCAGCCAGGCCCAGCCGGAGCCGAACTGGCCGATGCCCGCAGCCTTGAATGCATCCTTGAACGCCTGCACGGAGCCGAAATCCGCGACCAGCCTGGCCTCGAGTTTGGCCGGAATTTTGCCGCCCTTGGGGCTCATGTTCTGCCAGAACAGATTATGGTTCCAATGCTGCCCGGCGTTGTTGAATACCGGCGCCAGGTCCGGCTTGCCATGCGAGAATTTCACGATCTCTTCCAGCGTCTTGCCCTGGAGATCGGGATTTTTTTCAACAAAGCCGTTGAGCGCGGTGACATAGGCCTGGTGGTGCTTGCCGTGGTGCAGCTCCAGCGTTTCCTGGCACATGCCGGCTTCCGCCAGCGCGGAATGTCCGTAGGGGAGGGTGGGAAGCTCAAAAGCCATCGGCGGTTCTCCTTGCGAGTTGGTTTGTTTCATCCTCCGTGAGTAGCTATGGACTGCACATGCCTGCGTCAAGCGATCTTCTGCGCCGCCTGCGCACCGCCGACCCGGACCGGTTTTTCTGCACGCTGTTCGCACCCCAGGCGCGGCGGGGCGACCTGGCGCTGTTGTATCTGTTCAACCATGAGCTGGCCCGGGCGCGCGAGGTCGCGAGCGAGCCGTTGCTGGCACTCATCCGGCTCAACTGGTGGCGCGAGGTGGTGCAGGGCCAGGCCAAGGCGCACGAGCTGGCGACACCGCTGCGCGCGGCACTCCAGGCGGGGGTTTTTGCGCCCGAGGACCTGCTGGGGTTGATCAGCGCGCGCGAGTTGGAGGCCGAGGCTGAAATTCCCGACCTTCAGGCATTTCTGGCCTATGCCCGCCAGACTGCCGGGGGGCTTGCGCGTATCGCGGGCAGGCTGCTGGGGGCGGATTCGCCTGTCATCGAGGATCTGGGCACCGCCTATGGTATTTCAGGCATTCTGCGCGCCGCACCGTATCTGGCGCGGGCGGATCGCTCATTGTTGCCGGTTGATGGCACGCCAACCGCTGCGCTCATCGCCCATGCGCGCGCATTGCTGGGCGCGCAGCCGCCGCGCCTGGCGCTTGCGGCGGCGCTGCCCGCCGTGTTCGCGAGGCGAGATTTAGGCGAACCGCCCCGGCCACGCAGCCTGGCGGACAAGGCCGCCGTGCTGCGCGCGGCCCTCACGGGCTGGGTGTGAAATGCTCGCCGGTCAGGCGCTCGGCCTCGCGCCAGAGCCCTTCGGCTACCTTTGTGTCCAGCGCCTGGGGTGAGATTTTTGCCACACCCGGCGGGCCCTTCAGTTCCATCGGCCCTTGCGGGCCGTAATACCCGCCCGGCACCACGGCTGGGCTGGTTGCGGCCAGCAGGGTGGGCAGCGCCCCGGCGGCGGCGGAATGCATGAAGATCGGCCCGAACAGCCGCATCGCCAGTGCCGTGGGCCCGGCCATGCCCGGCCCGTTGGCCATCAGCTCGGTCGTCGCGACGCCGGGGTGCGCTGCGACGGAGCACAGGCGCCAGCCGGCGGCATCGGCGCGGCGTTGCAGTTCCAGCGTGAACATCAGCATCGCCAGCTTGGATTGCTGATAGACCTTCCAGGGCTTGTAGCTCCGCTGCGCGTGCAGATCATCGAGGTTTATGCGCCCGCGCCGATGCGCAATCGAGGCGAGCTGCACGACGCGGGGTGCGGGGGTGCGAAGTAGATTGTCCAGCAGCAGCGAGGTGAGGGCGAAATGGCCGAGAAAATTCACGCCGATCTGCATCTCGAACCCGTCGGCGGTTAGTCTTCGCTCCGGCAGGGCCATCACCCCGGCGTTGTTCACCAGAATATCCACCGCGCCGTGTTTGGCCTTGATCCGCGCCGCGAAATCCCGCACCGAGGCGAGGCTGGCCAGGTCCAGCGCCGCGAAGCTCGCGCGCCCGGGGGCGGCGATATTGACCCGCTGCGCCGCTGCCTCGCCCTTGGTTGCATCGCGGCAGGCCAGCACCACCTCGGCACCGGCTTTTGCGAGTTCCAGCGCGGTATCGAACCCGATGCCGCTGTTTGCTCCGGTGACGATGGCGAGTTTGCCGGCCTGCGATGGCATGTCCGCCAGTTGCCAGTGTTTCATGGATTTGCCTCCAAAAATGCGGCGGCCTGGACCGCGAAATAGCTGAGCACGCCCGAGCATCCGGCGCGTTTGAAGCCGAGCAGGCTCTCCAGCATCGCGCGCTCGCCGTCGATCCAGCCGTTCTGTGCCGCGGCCATGATCATCGCATACTCGCCGGACACCTGGTAGGCGAAAACCGGCACCTCGAAACGCGCCTTCACCCGTGCGATGATATCCAGGTATGGCATCCCTGGCTTCACCATCACCATGTCCGCACCTTCGGCCAGGTCCATCGCGACCTCGTGCAGCGCCTCGTCCGAATTGGCGGGGTTCATCTGGTAGGTCTTCTTGTCGCCTCGCAGCGCGCCGCCGGAGCCGATGGCATCCCGGAACGGCCCGTAAAAAGCCGAGGCGTATTTGGCCGCATAGCTCATGATGCGCGTATGGATCAGCCCGGCTGCATCCAGCCCGGCGCGGATCGCCCCGATCCGCCCGTCCATCATGTCCGATGGGGCGATGATATCGATCCCCGCCTGCGCTTGGTTCACCGCCTGGCGCACCAATATCGCCACGCTCTCATCATTGGCGACGTAGCCGTCGCGCAGCACGCCGTCGTGCCCGTGGTCGGTATAGGGGTCGAGCGCGACATCGCCGACCAGTGCGATCTGCGGATATTCCGCCTTGAGCAGCCGCGCCGCCCGGCACATCAGATTATCCTCGTTCAGCGCCTGCGTGCCCTCAGAGTCCTTTTGCGCGGCGGGCGTGGCGGGAAAGAGCGCAATGGCTGGAATACGCAATCGGGCTGCCTGCTCCACGTGCCTGGCCAGCCCCGCCAAGCCGGTCCGCGCCACGCCGGGCATAGAGGCCACGGGCTCAGCCGGGCCGTCGCCCTCGCGGAGGAAGATCGGCCAGATGAGATCGTCCACGCTGAGGCGATGCTCCGCCACCAGCCGTCGCGTGGCATCATCATAACGGTTGCGGCGCAGCCGCGTCGCCGGAAATTCACGGTTGATCATGTAAGCAGGCTAGCCGGTTTCATACGGCGAGGCGAGGTGTCATTACGCTATTGGCTGTCGTCGATCACATAGGCCGAGGTCAGCCCGCCATCGATGGGATAGGCCGCGCCGGTGATGTAGCTGGCCTCATCGGAGGCCAGGAAGGCGACGAGATTGGCGATCTCTTCGGGCTGACCCAGCCGGCCCATGGGCAGGTATTTGCGGCGCAGCAGCCAGGCGGCCTCATCGGCCAGGAACGCCTTGACCAGCGGGGTGGCGACCGGGCCGGGGCAGATCGCGACGGCGCGGATGTTCTGCCGCGCGTACATGATGGCGATCTCCCGCGTCATGGCGAGTACGCCGCCCTTTGCCGCGGTATAGGCGATCTGCGCGAAGGCCGAGCCGACCAGCGCCACGATGGAGGCATTATTGATGATAACGCCGCCACCCGCCCGGGTGAGATGCGGAATGCCTGCCTTGCAGCAGAGAAACACCGAGGTGAGATTGGCAGCGATGGTGCGGTCCCACACCGTAAGGTCGGTCTCCACCGGCCCTGCATCCTCGGCCAGGCAGACGCCCGCGTTATTGAAGATGACATCGATTCCGCCCCAGGCCGCCGCACCTTGGGCGAATGCCGTGGCGCAGGCGTCTGCATCGGTCAGGTCCGCCGTCACGGCCAGGGCGCGAGCACCCGCTTCGCGCAGCGTTTCGGCGGTACGCTCGGCGGCCGGAACGCTGATATCGGCGCAGATGACCGCGGCGCCCTCGGCGGCGCATTTGATCGCGCTGGCGCGGCCGATCCCGCCGCCGGCACCGGTAATGAAGACCCGCTTGTCCCTCAGACGCATGAGAGGATCGCCGCCAGTTGTGCTGGCAGGTCTCCCGCACCGGGTGCGAAGCTGCCGTCAAACGCGGCGGAGCCGATGGTGAAGCCGTCCGCTCCGGCCTGCGCCAGGGCGGCGATGCGCGCGGGCCTGTCCACCGCGCCGGCGCAGATCAGCGCTCCATCCGCCCCACAACCTCGCCTGGCCGCCTGCACGAGCGCGATCGGGTCAGCCTCGGTCGCGCGGTACGCCAGCAGATCCACCCCGGCGCAGCCCGCCGCGATGAAGGTGCTGGTCTGTGCCTCCACCAGCGCCGGGGTTCCGCCAAGCCGGGTTGGGTGGCCCGTAGGCAGGCCGGGAAACGGGTAATAGGCGATGCCGGTGCCCGCCAGAATCTCCAGCGTCTCCGCCGCCTGGGTGCCGCCCAGCAGGTGGTCCACGCCGATTTTCGCCCCCATGCGGGCCGAATTCAGCGCCGCCGCTTCCGAGGTGGCGACGACCTCGAGATAGCTCTGCGCGCCTTGGGCTTTGATGGCGCGGTGCAGAGCGTGCAACACGGCGGGCTCCACGCCGATATCCTTGAAGCCAATATGGCGCAGGCCCAGCGGGGCGATGCGCTCCAGTACCGCCAGGCAGTCTGGCACCGTGCGGTCCTGCTGGGTAAGCATGAAAATGAAGTTCAACAGCGTTCCTCTCCGGTGAAAATTCTCTCACCCCTGAGCGGGCGCTGCAATAACCTTCGGTAATAATTTTTTATTAACCCGCATGAAGCGCCGCTCTACCCCGTGGTGCAGGGCGGCGGCCAAGGCGAGCGAAGCGGCCACGGCAAGCGGTAGCCATAACAGCGTGAACACCCCGGCATTGCCATGCGCCAGCGGCGCCAGCACCAGTGCAAGGGCGCGCTGCACCGGTTCGTTCACCAGATACAGCGGGTAGGAGATGGCACCCAGATATTGCAGGGTTTTATGCTCCAGCAGCGTGCCCCAGGCCTGGCGCTGCGCCAGCATTGCCACCCCCCAGGCGAGTGGGACGAGGGCCTTGCCCATGCCGCTTATAGCACCCAGCGCGCAGGCACCGGCCAGGCACGCGCCGAACACCGCCCAGCCGCCGCCGCGCAGCGCCATGGCGCTGGCCAGCCCGAGCGCGAAAAATGCCGCGGCGGAGGGCAGAAAAGCCCGGCTGAACTGCCATGCGCCCACCGGCCAGAGCAGATGATACGCTGCCGCCAGCGCCAGCAGGGCGAGCGCCAGCCCGCCGGTGCGCGACCGCGCAAACAGGCCGATGAGAATATAGAACTGCCACTCGGTGGAGAGGCTCCAGGCCGGGCCGAGCAGGGTAACGTAGGCGTAAGGCAATATATTTTGCGGAATCAGCCCCTGCACCAGCAGCACATGCGCCAGCACATGCCAAAGCGCGTGCGGCGGCAGACCCGGCGACCAGAAGAGGCTGCCCGCGCGCGCCCAGGGCATGGCGGGCAGCGGGTTGCCGAGCAGGGTAATGAAAATGGCGGCGGCGAGCACGGGAAAATATACCGGTAGTAATCGCTTTGCCCGCGCTAACATGAACGGGCCGAACGCACCGCCAAAACGCGCCAGTGAGTAAGGGATCACCAGCCCGCTTAGCGCAAAGAATAAATCCACCGCCGCCTCGCCATGGCGAAACGGCGCCGCCATCCAGCCCGGCAGGCAGGTGAAGGGCAGCGCATGGCCCAGCATGACATAAACCGCCAACACGCCGCGCAGTCCATCCATGCGGGTTAATCTTTGCACAGGCACAACCTTGACGCGTAATCTTGGCGCCGTCAAAAATCCCCTTACAGAGGTAGTTTGGCCGTGCGCTTCACCGTGCGCAGGGTGAGGGTGGATTGCACCCGGCTGACACCTGGCATACGGGTTAAAACCTCCGAGTGCAGCCGCTCCAGATCCTGCATATCCTGAAAGATTACCCGCAGCAGATAGTCCGAGTGTCCGGCCAGCAGGTAGCATTCCTGAATCTGCGGGACGAGGTTCACCCGCGCCTCGAAAGCATCCAGGTTTTTGCGGTCCTGGCCATCCAGCGTGATGAACACATAGGCCGTGCCGGGGTAGCCCGCGGCCTTCTGGTCCAGCACCAGATGCGTCCCCGCCACAAGTTCCCCCTGCATGAGCAGATGCAGCCGCCGCAGGCAGGCTGAGGGCGAAAGGTTGATCTTATCAGCCAGCTCGGCGTTGGAGAGCCGACCGTCGTTCTGCAGGGCGTTGAGAATCTGCACATCTCGCGGGTCCAGCGCATTCATTGATATAAACCTTTAATGATTTTTGTTAAATTAGAATTATCAACCAATTTTTCGCCAAAATCTACTGAAACTTCGTAATAAATTCTGCAAAAACTGGTTAAAATAAATTTATCGGCTGAATGGGTTGGCCAGACCACAACAGGGAGTTTGTCATGCGCATCGGGGTACCGGCGGAGATCAAGGACCATGAGGATCGCGTTGGCCTGGTGCCCGCGACGGTGCAGGAGCTGACGCATCGTGGCCATGAGGTATGGGTGGAGCAGGCGGCCGGGCACGGCATAGGCGTGGCCGATGCCGACTATGTCGCCGCCGGGGCCAGAATTATTGCGCAGGCCGATGAGATCTGGGCGCAGGCCGAGATGGTGATCAAGGTGAAGGAGCCGTTGGCCGTGGAGCGCAAAAAACTGCGCGCGGGCCAGTTGCTGTTCACCTATCTGCATCTGGCACCTGACCCGGAGCAGGCAAAAGACCTGATGGAATCCGGTGCGACCTGCATCGCCTACGAGACCGTGACGAGCGCCAGCGGCGCGCTGCCGCTGCTCACCCCGATGTCGGAGGTGGCGGGCCGCATGGCCGTGCAGGTGGGCGCCCACTATCTCGAGAACGCGCATTCCGGGCGCGGGATTCTGCTGGGTGGCGTGCCGGGCGTCGCCCCCGCCGAGGTGCTGATCCTGGGCGGCGGGGTCTCCGGTGCGAATGCCGCGCTGATGGCGATCGGCATGGGCGCGGATGTCACCGTGGTGGACCGCTCAACCGAGGTTCTGCGTCGGCTTGTGGTGCAGTTCGGCACGCGGATCAAAACGCTCTATTCCACGCAGGAGGCGATCGCGACACAGATCGCCAAAGCCGATCTCGTCGTTGGCACGGTGCTGATCCCCGGCGCGGCGGCGCCCAAGCTGATCACCCGCGCGCTGCTGCAAACCATGAAAAAGGGTTCGGTGATCGTGGATGTCGCCATCGACCAGGGTGGTTGCACCGAGACCTCACGCGCGACCACCCACTCCAACCCGACCTATGTGGTGGATGGCGTGGTGCATTATTGCGTGGCCAACATGCCAGGGGGCGTGGCGCGTACCTCGACCTTCGCGCTCAACAACGCCACGCTGCCGTTTGTGCTGGCGCTGGCGGATAAAGGCTGGCGTCAGGCCCTGGCCGATGACCGGCACCTGCGCGACGGGCTGAACGTGCATGACGGCAAAATCACCCACCCGGCGGTGGCTGCGGCGCTCGGCCTTGAGCTGCACGCGGCGGAGGAGGCATTAAAAAGCTGATCCATACTTGTAATCACCCGGTCATGCGATAATCTTAAATCGGGCACTGCACGTGGCGGTTTTGGCTTTGAACGGCGAAGGATGGTATCTCAGGTCATGGGCAGAATTTATAACGCACGGGGTTTGGTGAATTCGCGCAAATCATGGCTGGCGCTGCTCACCGGCCTTCTGCTGCTGGCGGGCATCAATCCGGCGGTGGCGCAAACCCCTTCGCCGCTGGCTGAATGGCAATATTCTTCCGGCATCCAGCTCCAACGCCTGTTTGAGCCCAAGATCCCCACTTGGCAGACGGAGCTTGGAATCGGCACTGAGTTCCAGCCGGGAGCCGACGGTATTGGCCGCTATGAGGCGCAGGCCGGCCCCGCGATTGATATCCGCTACAAGGACATCGCCTTCCTCTCAACGGGTGAGGGCCTGGGTGTCAATTTGTTCAGCTTCCGCCATATCAGCGTGGGTGCTGCGATTACCTATGATCTTGGGCGCTCCCCGCACGTGGATGGCAAGGCCCTCACCGGCCTTGGCACCATCCATCTGGCACCGGAGGCTAAAATCTTCGCGACAACGGTGCTCGGCAAGGGTTTTCCGCTGACCATCCGTGTCGATGCCCGCAAGCAACTGGGCGGCTCCAATGGCTATATCGGCGATATCGGCGCCTATCTGCCCATGCCTGGCAGCTCGGCCAAATTTGCCTGGTTTCTCGGCCCCACCGTGACCATCGCCGATAACCGCTACATGAACGCCTACTTCGGCATCAGCAAAGCACAGGCCGCCGACACACATTACCGCCGATACAAAGCCGCCGGCGGCTTCAAATCGGCGGGTTTTGGCATCTCCACCGTCTATTTCGTCACGCCGCACGTCATCATCGATGTCAATGCCGCGTTCGACCGGCTCCTGGGCAGCGCTGCGGAGAGTCCGATCACCCAGACCAAATATGAGGCCGCGGTCTCGGTCTCCGGGCTCTATAAATTCTGATCAGATCGAGTTAGAAATCCTACCAGGCGCTCGGCCTCTTCCACAATCGGTTCCGCGATGGCGCTGGCGCGGCGCGCACCGGCGATCAGCAGCGTATCCAGCCCCGTCGGGTCATCCAGATATTCCGTGGTCTGGCGTGCAATGGGTTCGAGATGCGTGATCAGCGCCTCGGCCAGTTTTTCCTTGAACGGGCCGAACCCGCCGCCGCCGAATTCAGCAAGAACCGCCGCCGGACTCAGGCCCATGATGGCACCATAGATGCCGACGAGGTTGCGTGCCTCTGGCCTGTCGGTCAGTTCCGCTACGTTGTCCGGTAGTGGCGCAGGGTCGGTCTTCGCCCGGCGGATTTTTGCCGCGATACTCTCGGACGTGTCCGTCAAATTGATGCGCGATTGATCCGACGGGTCTGATTTGGACATTTTTCTGGCGCCGTCGCGCAGGCTCATTACGCGCGCACTCTCCCGCAGCACCAGCGGCTCGATGCGCGGAAAAAACGCGCTCCCAAAATCATGGTTGAATTTCTCGGCGATGTCGTTCGCCAGTTCCAGATGCTGGAGCTGGTCATCCCCCACCGGCACTTTGGTGGCGTGATAGGCGTGAATATCCGCGGCCATGAGATTGGGATACACATACAGCCCGGTGGACACCGCCTCGCGGTCGCGGCCCGCCTTGTCCTTGAACTGGGTCATCCGGTTGAGCCAGCCGATGCGCGCCACACAGTTGAAAATCCAGGCCAGGCGCGCATGCGCGCTCACCGCCGACTGATGAAACAGAATACTGCGCTCGGGCGAAATACCACAGGCGAGCAACACCGCCGCCATCTGGCGCGTCTGTGCGCGCAGCGCGGTGGGCTCCTGCCAGGCGGTAATCGCGTGCAGGTCGACGAGGCAGAAGATGCAGTCATCCTCGCCCGCTTGCAGTGCCACCCAGTTGCGGATGGCACCCAGATAGTTGCCAAGTGTGGCGATGCCGGTGGGCTGAATGCCGGAGAAGATACGTGCCATGGGCTGGTTCCTGTCGCGCTTTTTCCCGTCGGTCAACCGGCGGATCTGCGCCGCCGGTCTAGCAGCGGTTTAAGCGCTGCGAGGTCGAACGCGCGCAAGGCCAACCCCGCCCCGCCGTAGCTCAACCCGCCAGCCACGATGAGGGCCAGAAACTGCGGAATCGTGACCTTGCCCGGGCCCAACAGCAGCGCCACGCCGTGCAGGCAAAGCGCCATGACGCCGCCTGCCAGCAAGAGGCGCGGGATCCGCCGCTGCGCTGCCGCATCCAGCACAAAATGCCCGCGCCGGTGCAGCATGAGCATTAGCAGACCCGCATTCACCGCCGAGGACAGGCTGGTGGCCAGCGCCGGGCCCACGGCTTTAAGCGGGTGCATGAACAGCAGATTGAGACAGAGATTCAGCGCCACGGTGAAGATGCCGATCTTCAGTGGCGTGGTCATATCCGCCCGTGCGAAAAATCCCGGTGTGAGAACTTTAACCAGCGCGAACACCGGCAGGCCGATCGCGAAGGCCGAGAGTGAATCGCCCGCCAGCACCGCCATATGCGCCGTGAAGGCGCCGCGCACGAACAGCACGTCCATCACCGCGCGCGAGGCGACAGCGAGGCCGATCGCGGCGGGCAGGGTGAGCATGAGCACCGCCTCCAGCGCGCGGTTGAGCGCGGTGAGCGCCATCGGCTCGCCTCCCTTGGCGATATGCCGCGTGATCGCGGGCAGCAGCGCCGTGCCCACCGCCGTGCCGATGACGCCGAGCGGCAGTTGGTTCACCCGGTCCGCGTAATATAATACCGAGACCGAGCCGGCCGGCAGCAGCGTGCCGATGATGATGTCGATGGAAACATTGAGCTGTGTGACACCGGCGCCCACCAGCCCGGGCGTCATCCGGCGGAACAGCTTGCGGATACGCGGCGTCAGGCGTGGCCGGGGCAGGCGGATGCGTACTCCAGCCCGGCGCAGCGCGATATTGAGCAGCAGCAGCTGCGCCACGCCCGAGACACTGACGCCCCAGGACAGCGCATAGCCGGGGTTGGGCGCATAGCGGCTGAACCCCAGCATCGCGGCGATGGCAAATATGTTGAACAACACCGGCGCGGCGGCGGCGGCGGCGAACCTGCCCATTGCGTTCAACACGCCCGAAAATAATGCCGTGAGGCAGACGAAAAACAGATAGGGAAACATGATCCGCGTGAGCGCCACCGCGAGGGCGAACTTGCCATGGTGGCTGGCGAAGCCAGGAGCCAGAACATCGAGCACCCAGGGCATGAAAATCTCACCCAGCGCGGTGATCGCGCCCAGCCAGAGCACCATGACCGCCGTTGCCTCCTCGGCGAAGCGGGTCGCGGGGTCCAGGCCCTCCTGATGCAATATGGTGGAAAAAGAGGGCACGAAGGCGGCGTTGAACGCGCCCTCACCGAATAGTCGGCGGAACAGGTTGGGCAGCCGCAGCGCCACGAAAAACGCATCCGCCACCGGCCCGGTGCCCAGCACGGAGGCGATGATGATATCGCGCGCGAAGCCCAGTACGCGGCTCGCCATCGTCCATATCCCGACCGTGAAGGCGCCGCGCATCATGCCTGCCTCTAAATCATTATCGCGGCAGGATAAACCCATAGGTCGGGTAGATCCGCAGGCCCATGGCATGGGCGGGTGCGTACCATACCCGCACCTCGGTCCAGTTGTTCCCGGGCGAGACATCGATAACGGGTTGCCGATGCTCGATCCGGTGGGGCAGCCAGTTGGCCTGCGTGACCAGAATCTCGCGTGGGCTGCGCACCGCGCTAACCACCGCCAGATGCCCATCGACCATTCCGCCATGCGGGGCGAACACCAGTACCGCGCCCTGCGCTGGCCGGTGCGAGCGTGGATAAACTCCCGCGGCCTCGACCCACCAGCGATAGGCATTCCCGCTGAGCTCAATGCCAGAGACGGCGCGGGCGTAGGGCACGCAGGTCAGCGGCGTGGGCGTGCCGATATCAGCACGCGGGCCCATCTGCGGTCCAGCGCAGGCACCAAGCCAGAGTAGCAGTGCGCAGGGCCAGAGGCGGCGCAATCAGAAACTCTTCAGGCTCTGGCCGAGCGCATCGATAGGCACCTCGTAGGAGAGCCGCGTGGTCGCGCCGAACGGCAATGGCCGCAGCAGCGGATAGCTAGGGAACCTCTGCGTAGTCTGATTGGATCAGGCCTATTTTGAGATACATTAGCTTTTCTTCATGTTTTTACTTAGTTTTTTGGCAAAGTTTTCTATTTTTCCATGCTTTGGACGCAATTATCCTACGCGGTTCGGAATCGATGTCGCAGGATGTACAAATTTGTCAGCCCGCAGGTTG
>JAJZGI010000090.1 GCA_021798575.1 Pseudomonadota bacterium
TGCCGGCAGCGGGGCATTTGCCCTCCAGAACGTCCAGTCGAAGCGAGGGGCCGAGCGCATCTCAGAAAGACCGTCGGCCGAATAGGCCCGGTAGACGATCGAAGGTGATGGGTTGCAGGGCGCATTGTCGACCATGGTACCTTGAAATTTCCAACCGGCCGGAATGCGCATGGTAACGGCGGGCATCTGAAACATGGGGTCGTTGATCGTCACGGTCGTGAATGCGGCCGCAGACGCCGGACGGGATGCGCCGATGGCGCCGAGAGCAAGAGCAAATGCAGCGAAGCGCAAGAATCTCATGGTCACCAAGCTCCTCGTTATCTCATAGAGCGAGAAAAACCGTCGCGTTGCGATGTGTGATCTTGCCCCTGTTTGGCGGACACCCGCCTAAGAGACATGGGATAGCTCGAAGTGTTCCGGGCTGAGATAGCACAAGGTCGAGTGGAGCCGGGTTCGATTGTAATCAACCTCAATGTACTCGAAGACGTGCGCCTCGGCTTGCTGGCGTACCATGCGCCGCACGATGGGTCAATCCAACTCCGCGAGCTCGAGGGGTACGATCCGCAGCGGGCAGGCCAAGCCCGACGGCCCGTCAGGGCGGGATGGCCTACCGCAACGCCGCCCTGGCAGCCTCGATTGTGCGCGAAGCGTAATCCCGCGCCCCGGCTTCATCCCGCCGCTTACCGCGGGCCAGCGCCGCCCCGGCGAGGGTTTCGGTCAACGACTCAAGGTCGGCGCCGGCGCGTATCTCGGCGCAAGCCCAAGCGTAGTCGCGCTCACTGCCGCCAGCGGTGGCGGCTGGACCGGCCTCGGCGGCCTTACCCCGCCCGCCGCTTGCGCGGCGGCCAGGGACCCCGGGCCGCGGCACGCGGATGCCCGCCCGCATGGGGCCGCGGGCAGGCTTTGGGGCGTCATCTACGGCGCCCAGCAGGGTATTGGGGTCGAGCAAGGGCAAGAGCGCACCATCGTCACCCAGGAGCCTGACCACGCGGCCAGCGTGGCCGGGGTGGCCGAAGCCCGGCAGCCTGGCGTACTGGCCCGCGCCGGTTGCTCCGGGGTCGGCGTGGTGGCCCGCGGCCAGCAGGCGCTGTACCAGCGCGGCCTGGACTTGGTGCTGTTCGATGCGAGTCAAGCCGCGGGCCGTGGCGATCACGGCTTGGTAACTGTTGGCGCTCGTCTCGATACCGATCGCGCGATATTTCGCGAGGATGCCGAGCGCCACGGGGCCGGCGAGGTCGTCGAGCAGCGCGAAGTTGGCAAACGTCCAGCCAGAGTCGGCGGCAACGTCCGCAGGGCGCCGGTCGGCGCAGGCCGGGCGCCAGTGGACGCCGCAGCCGCCGCTGAGCGCACGAGCCCAAAGCTCGCGCTGGAGCGCTTCGACGCCGGAGCGGTCGAGGCCGGCGAGGCGCTTGTGCTTGCCGTCGATGGCGTCTGGGCGGAGCCAGGCGCCCGAGGGCAGGGAGAAAACGATGTCGATCTTGGGCCAGGCCGCGAAAATCTGGTCGAGCGCCGCCCGAAGCTCCTCAGTCATCCGCACGCTCATGCTTCTGCTCCTATCGCTCTCGATCCGAGTACATCAGCCCCAAGGCCCGCCCGCGCCTTTGGCGGGCGGGCATCCGCGTGCTGGCGCAGGGGTCCCCAGCCGCCGGAACGGCGGTTGGGGTTAGCGCCGTGACCGGCGAAACCCGGCTCTTGATTTGGTAGTGATGACAGATATGACGGATATGACGCCCTTTTGGAGTTTTATCTCTCGTGAGGACGATTTCTGGAAAAAGGGGAAAACAGTGTCATATCTGTCATATCCGTCATTGATCACTTGAGAGCGACCCCAGCCCAGCCGCGCCCGCTGGTGGTGCGCCAGGGCGTCAAGCCCCGTTCACGCAGCCGGTCGCCGAGACTCTTGGCGGACATCGGGCGGTGGCCCGCTGCACTGGCCCAGGCAGAGTAAGACTGATAGAGCGCCCCATTCGTGGCGCGGCCGGCGGGGTCCAGCAGGCAGGAGTCTTCTATCCACAGTCCGACGGTATCGGAATCCTGTCGGTACTCCGCATTGGCCGCCACGATCGTTTGCGGCAGCGGATCGAGCCCCAGCGCGAGGTACTCATCGAGGCCCTGCAACGCCCAGCACAGGATGCCGGGAAGCTCAGCTTCGAGCCGTTCCGCCATCCGCCGGTCCTGTTCATCGCGCGGAATCGTTACTGTCCAAGGCACCAGCACCACACGCCGCCAGATGCCATGATCAGTGCCCGAAATACTGGGCCGGTGATTGGTGACCAGCAACAGCTTGAATCTCGGCTTGAAGCTGAAAAACTCTTTGTGAAGGAACCTCGCGGTGATCTCATCGCCGCCAGTGATTCGCTTGACGAGGTCTTCGTCCAGCCTCGCGCCCTCGGGCCCTTCTGAAGCAACCACGAGCCTGACTTTGTCGAGCCTGGCAAGATCGTTGCGGATCGCGTCGCTGCCTTGGTTCTTCGCCATGAACGTTGCGAAGTCAGCGCTGACGGCGTAGCTGCCCAACAGCTTCTTGATCGTCTCTGCGAAAACCGATTTGCCGTTCGCGCCCAGCCCGTGAAACACGATGAACGACTGCTCGCTGGTGAGCCCGGTCAGACAATAGCCAGCCCAGCGCCGCAGCCACAGCCGCACTCCTGGATCCGGCTGCACGCGCTCAAGGAAAGAATCCCAGGTCGGGCACAACGCCAGCGCATCGTAAGCGCAGCCAGTCTGGCGCGTGACCATGTCGTGCGGGTCGCCGTCGCGGTGAGTGACGGGCAATTCGCTCAACTCTACCGTTCCATTTTGCACACCAAGACGCATGTCGTTTGCATCGAACATCGCCCTGCTCGCGGCGATGCGCGGATCAGTTGCGGCCATCGCGATCATTGCATCGAGCCGCGGTTTTCGGTGCAGCGAAATCGCTGCCAGGGAAATCTTGTCAGCCTCTTCTTTGAGGTGCTTTTGCAGGCTCGGATTCGGCTCACTCGCCGCCCGCGCCATCGCCACCGTTGCGTCGTTGAGTAGTGCACGCGCCACAGCCAGCCCGTGCTGAGTGATCCGGCCAAGATCATCGCGAGCCCATCGGACACCGTCGAATTCGAACCATGCCCCGCTGCTGTGATCGTGTATCAGCCGCCCATCATGCAGCCGTGCAAAAGCCTGCGCGGCACCAGCATCGGCGGTGAAAGTTGCG
>JAJZGI010000061.1 GCA_021798575.1 Pseudomonadota bacterium
CCGCCCGTGGCCCGGCCCAGGCGTGCGGGTTTATGCCGGTTGAGAGGTCCACCCACGGGCATGGCGCGTCGGGGAATTGCAGCGCAGCATCCGCAAGGCGCCCGCCGTGGCGATAGAGTTTTACCGGTTCGGTCATTCTGGTCTGTTACCTTTACCATTACGTGCTAACCAGTGGCACATCACAGGGTCAAGCAGGGGGTATCGTGGCGTTCACGCTGGTTCTGGGGGGGGCGCGCTCGGGCAAGAGCCGGTATGCGCAAACCCAGGCGGAAGCTGCCGCCGCGCGCGGCGGTGGTGCGCTGCTGCTGATCGCGACCGGCCAGGCGCTCGATGAAGAGATGCGCGCGCGCATTATCGCGCACCGGCGCGCGCGCGGTGATGCGTGGCGGACGCTGGAGGCACCGCTCGACCTGCCCGCCACAATCATGGGGCTGCACAAGCGGGACGTGGTGGTGGTGGACTGCCTGACCCTATGGCTCAGCAACCTGCTGCTGGCGGAGATGGATGTGGCGGAGCAGTGCTGCGCGCTGCTGGCGGCGTTGCGACCACTGCCCAACCCGATATGGCTGGTAACCAACGAGGTCGGGCTCGGCATCGTGCCGGAGAACGCGCTGGCCCGGCGCTTCCGCGATGCGGCAGGGCACCTGCACCAGGAGCTGGCGGCAATGGCGGCACAGGTGGTGCTGGTGGTGGCGGGCCTACCGCTGACGTTGAAATAGCTGGGCAAATAGCCGCGCTAATTCGGCCGAATGACGGTCTGCGCCGCCTCGATGATCGCCACAGGCTCGCCCGGAGCAAAGCTGGGTGGCCCGGATTGCAGGAAAGCCACGATCCCGCCGTCGTTTTTGCGGATGAGCAGCTCGACCGCCTGCGCCGGCATCACTGTGGCGTTGGTCTCATCCAGGGCAGTGAGAATCGTCTGCGTCAGCGCAACATCCTGTGGGTTCACCTGGCGCAGCGTCAGCACCGTGCCGGTCGCGTAGGCGCCACCCAGCGCGGAGGTCTGGGTGGTAGCAGGCGGGACCGCATGACCCGCGCAGCCCGCCAGGCCGAAAACCGCCACGAGCCCCAAAACATAACGGCCCACGCGCCGACAAAACAGCCCCATTCCCACGCTCCCGGTAGCAGGAAGTCCCTACCATTCGCCCGCCAGCCCGGCCAGCGCCTGGTCTCAATTTTTTCTTGCGGCTAATTGTGTTCTCGTCTAGTGGGTTACAATGGCTTGTTTAAGTTTTTGGTGAGCTGAGATGCTCCAAAACAGTACCCCATGGGCACCGGAGCTTCTTTCCTTGCCCATAGGCTCCGGTCTGCGCAGGCTCTGGCGCCGCGCGCTCGGCCTGTGCCTGGGCTGTTGCGGCCTCGCGGCACTCTCCGCCTGCGCCTCGGGCGGTGGGGGCGTCGCGCAGGGGCCATCCACCAATTATTATATTCAGCACGCCGCCGCCAGCTACCAGCCGCCCGGCCCGCCCAGCGACCCATGGGGGCCCTATATCAACATCGCCTCCAGCCGTTTCGACGTGCCCCAGCAATGGATCCGCCAGGTGATGCGGGTGGAATCCGGCGGGAATGAGTATATCGACGGGCAACTCACCGTCTCCGCCGCCGGGGCCATGGGGTTGATGCAGCTCGAGCCGCAGACCTACCAGGAGATGGCGGCGCAATACGGGCTCGGCGCAGACCCGTTCAACCCCTACAACAACATCATGGCGGGCGCGGCCTATATCCATGAGATGTATGGCGTCTACGGCTCGCCCGGTTTTTTGGCGGCGTATAATGCGGGCCCGGGGCGGCTGGATGCCTATGTCCACGGCGGGGAGCCGCTGCCGCAGCAGACGATCAACTACGTGGCGATGATCGCCCCTAACATCCAAGGCTACTATCCGGTACATCGCTCCGAGGCGGACGAGATGGCGCTCAATACGCTCCCCGCCAGCGAGTTCCCCGGCATTCTGCCGCCGGGCTTCGTGCCTGAGGCGCCGACGCCGCAGTCGCTCACCGCCGGCCCGCCGGTGCAGATGACGGAGCTCACCCCTGATACGGGCGCTTCTTCCTCGGTCTATGCGCCCGATACCGGGGCAGCGGCCAACACCGGGGTGGCGCCCGTGACCGCCAGCGCCCTCGCGTCGGCGCCCGTTACGGCCCAGCCGATCACGGCCGCCCCGCTACCTCCGCCACCGGCACCGCCGCCATCCTTCTCGATCATCCCCGCGGCGATGGCCGACACGCCACCGCCAACCCCCGCCGCGATACCCGAGTCCACCGGCTGGGCGATCCAGGTGGGTGCGTATGACTCTCCCTCCAACGCCAGGGCGGCGCTGGGCATGGCCGAACTCACCGCCGTGCAGATGCTGGTAAACGGCCAGGCCGTGGTGATATCCGTGCATCTGGCGGGCCACACGGAGTATCGCGCCCGGGTGGTCGACCTGCCGCGGGAGGATGCGCTGAATGCATGCAGCCGACTTTCCACCGGGCCCACCGGCTGCATCGTTCTCTCACCGGACGCGCAATCCTGAGTCAGGCGCGTGCGAGACGCCGCGCCGTGAGCAAGAGATACCGCTGATCCTCCGATGAGCAGGCGCGGTACAGGCGCATCAAGGCCAGCTCAGTCCCCAGCAGCGTTCCAGTCTCACCGGACACAAGATAGCCGAGCGAGGTGTTCAGCACCTTGGCGATCCGCTCCATATTGCCGCGTATCTGCCCGGCCCGGTCGGTCTCCCATTGCGCAACGGCCGAGCGAGAGACATCCAGTTTCTCGGCGAACTCATCCTGGGTGAGATTTGCAGCGAGGCGCAACGCTCGGATGCGCGCGCCAACGGTTTCATTCGGGGGTTGTTTTGTATTTGCCATGACGGCATCCTAACACGCCGTTTGTGCTAAATCTACGTTAGTATTTATTGACATAAATAGTTAGATATACTAACACTTAAACCGCAACCATAGGGAGAGTGCGGTGGCAAGAGCAAAGCAATGGAGCGAGGGCGCGGACCGGACGATCTGCCAGATGCGCGCGGACGGTGCGACCTGGGCCGACATCGGCCGCAGATTGAGGATGTCCCGTAATACCGTCATCGAACGCGGGCGACGGTTGCGGGCCAGCGCACCGGCGCGGCGCGGCGCACCAAAACCGGAGGTGGAGCCGCTGGAAGACCCCAACCGCGAGCCCCTGTGCGCGGGCCACCCGCGCACCTGGGGCCTGCTGAGCGATGCACCCTACCCTATCGGAGATACGCCCTGAATTCCACCATCCGCGCCCGCCCGGTGGCTCAGCTTCTGCGCTCCGGTGTGGCGGCCAGAAGCCCGCAGGGCCAGCCCATCCACTTGAGCGCCGAGGCGGTCATTGAGCGGCTGGAGGCCGCCGGCGCCACCCTGCTCGCCATGCCCGCGCACGGCTATTCCACGCAGATGCGGCAGATGAAGTTCGATATCGTCCATACCGCGCTAGAGGCCTACGGCTGGCAGACTTCGCAGGCGCGCGCAGGAGTGCCCAGCGCCGCCAGTATCAGCCAGATGGATGAGGCCTTCGGCTGGCTTGGCCTGATCCCCGAGGAGCGACATGTGCTGCGCCGGCTGCTGGGAGCGCGCGCGCTCGTGCATCCGATCACGCTTCGGTATCTCTACCCCTGGCGTCGGCTGGCCGAGGTTCTGGGTGCCGACCATAAGACCGTGCAGCGCTGGCATGGCCAGGGGGTTTCCCTGCTGGTGCGCGCCCTGGCCGGAAATTAAGGCAGGGTGCGCAGCGCGACGCTCAACCGGCCGCTCACAGGGTCGAGCAACAGCACGCGCTCACCCTGCGGGCCGCTCACCCATAGCGCGATCTCACCGCCCGCCCCGGCGATACCCCTGATTCTCTCGCCTGGCAGCAACTGCGCCGCCGCGGCGGCGGCGGCCAGGGGCATGGCTTGTATCGACGGGGCGGCGTGATTGGCATAGAGCCGATGGATGACCGTGCCGACCACCAACGCAGTTCCCAGAATGATGAGCACACCCAGAACACCCACCAGCGCCTTCAGCGCCCTCAAATTTCCCTGTGGTTGACCCTGCATCACCGCTCCCCGACCCTTGCTTCATCGCCAGCGCCGCCCATGGCGGAATCCGGCTGGATGTTTTTCTGGCACGCGCCATCGGCACCCTCTCACGCTCGCGCGTCAAGAGCATGATCCTGGAGGGTTTTGTCACACGGGACGGGGCAATAATCCAGGACGCCGCGCAATCCGTACAGCCTGGCGCGACCTACCGCCTGCACCCGCCCCTGCCCGCCGCGCCAACGCCGCTGGGCGAGGATATCGGCCTGGATATTTTCTATGAGGACCCCTACCTGCTGGTGCTGAACAAGCCAGCCGGGCTCGTGGTCCACCCCGCCCCTGGCAACCCGGATGGCACGCTGGTGAACGCGCTGATCGGCCATTGCGGCGAGAGCCTCACCGGAATCGGCGGTGAGCGTCGGCCGGGAATCGTGCACCGGCTGGACAAAGACACCTCCGGCCTCATGGTGGTGGCCAAGACCGAGCTGGCGCACACGCGGCTCAGCGCCGCCTTTGCCGCGCGCGACCTGACGCGGGAATATAAGGCGCTGTGCTGGGGTGTGCCCAACCCGGCCAGCGGGCGAATCGTAGGCGACATCGGACGCGACCCGCGTGAGCGTAAACGCATGGCGGTACTGACCCGCAATGGTAAACAGGCGATGACCAATTACCGAACAATCCGTCATTTTAGGTTCGCCGCCGCACTTATTTCGTGCCAGCTGGAGACAGGACGGACCCACCAGATTCGCGTTCATCTCGCGCATGTTGGCCACCCGCTCATCGGCGACCCGGTGTATCTGCGCCGTCGCCCGGCCCTCGCCAAAGAGCTGCCCGAGCCCGTGCGGGATCTGGCGCTGGATTTCCCCCGCCAGGCCTTACACGCTGAAATACTTGGCTTTTCTCACCCCATCACCGCGGTGCCCCTGCATTTCTCCGCGCCGCCACCAGCGGATTTCCTGGCCCTCGCGGACGCATTGCAAACATGCGGCTAAAACAGGACTGGAGAAGTCTTTTTTATTGACGGACCACGCCGATCTCCCTTAGGTTGCGTAATGAACCACTGAAAAGGGCCGCCTGTCTGACCGGATTGTTACTGCCTTTTAAGGGGTAACCTGGGTTTACGATGCTAAGGATAGGCGGTGTCGACGAGTTCTTTTTACGGTCAGTCACTTTTGTTTCGTCCTACGCCGGAATCCTTTGGGTAGTGCGGAACATCTAGAATAGGAGATTCCACCCAATGGCCTCCAATGCTTCAACCATGGCTCCCGATGCCAGCCTCACGCGCTACATGCAGGAAATCCGGAAATATCCGATGCTGGCGCATGAGCAGGAGGAACGGCTGGCGCGGGCCTGGCGCGACAATGGCGACCAGAAGGCCGCACACACGCTGGTGAACGCCCATCTGCGGCTGGTCGCCAAGATCGCCATGGGCTACCGGGGCTATGGCCTGCCGGTCGGCGAACTCATCTCGGAGGGCAATGTCGGCATGATGCAGGCGGTCAAGCGATTCGACCCGGATCGCGGCTTCCGCCTCTCAACCTACGCAATGTGGTGGATTCGCGCCGCGATTCAGGAATATATCCTGCACTCCTGGTCGCTGGTAAAAATGGGCACCACCGCCGCGCAGAAAAAACTCTTCTTCAACCTGCGCCGCCTTAAAGGCCAGATGCAGGCGATCGACGATGGCGATCTGAAACCCGAACAGGTGGCGAAGATCGCGCATCTGCTGGACGTGCCAGAACAGGACGTGGTGAACATGAACCGCCGCCTCTCCTCGGCGGATAGCAGCCTGAACGCGCCCATTAAAATGGACGGCGAGGGCGAATGGCAGGACTGGCTGGTGGATGACAGCGAGAGCCAGGAGACCGAACTCGCCAACCGCGAGGAGCTCACAGGCCGCAAGGCGCTGCTCGCCACGGCGCTGAAAACCCTCTCCGACCGGGAACGCCACATCCTCATCGAGCGCCGGCTGAAGGACAATCCGAGCACACTGGAAGACCTCTCGCAGCAGTATAATATCTCACGCGAGCGGGTCCGCCAGATCGAGGTCCGCGGCTTCGAGAAACTGCAAAAATCCATGAAGGCACAGGTGGCGGAGCAGCGCCAAGCGGTCCAGCAGATGCAGTCCCGGATGGCTCTGGCCTGAGAATAAGCCCGGGTGGGCTAATCGTCGCGGTGGACGCGCTCCATCTTCTCGTGCCGCTCCTGCGCCTCGATCGAGAGCGTGGCGATCGGCCTCGCCTCCAGTCGGCGCAGGCCGATCGGCTCGCCCGTCTCCTCGCAATAGCCGTAGCTGGCGCCCTCGATGCGCTGCAACGCCTGGTCGATCTTGCCAATGAGCTTGCGGGCGCGGTCCCGTGTGCGGAGTTCCAACGCCCGATCGGTCTCCACGCTGGCGCGGTCGGTCACGTCGGCTTCCAGAATCCCGCCCTCGCCGAGTGAGGCCAACGTGCCGTTCGCCTCTTTCACCAGATCCGTCCGCCAGCGCAGCAGTTTCTGGCGGAAATACTCGGTTTGCATGGGGTTCATGAATTCCTCGTCGTCCGAGGGCCGATAATCGGGTGGCAACGAGATCAGCATGCCGTCCGTATCCTTCAATCAATCACATTGGCGGACCACAACCGGCCCGCGCCGTTGAGCGGGCTTATAGCGATGCGTTTCGCGCAAGCCAAGGCCGGTTGCATCTGGATCAAGCCCGCAAGGCGTGCCATTTATCACCCATGTCGATGACCAAACCATAAACGGATCGGGCCTTGAGCAGAATTGGCCTGGCCTTGACATTGCAGGACGCTACGGCACTGGCTGGGCGCTTGCGTTGGCGCGTGCATCGGTGTCACAATTTTTTACTCGAACCCGCCGGGTTTGGGGATCAAAATCTTTTCCTGGACGGATTTGGGCCACAGATACGCCTTAATGCAGCGGCTGAATGAATAACATGAACATCGAATCCCAATTTTTAACCGCGCCCGAGACCCAGCCCGGCACGCCACGCATCTCCGTGGTGGTGCCCGTGCATAACGAGGCACCGAACATCCCGCCGCTGGTTGAGGCGATCAGCTTGGCGCTACGCGGCATCGAGCACGAGATCATCTATGTCGATGACGGCAGCTCCGATGCCTCACCCGCCGTGCTGGCGGAGCTCGCGGCCCGCCTGCCCTCGCTCATCCGGGTCCGCCATCGCCAGAGCTGCGGGCAGAGCGCCGCCGTCATCACGGGCGTGAAGACCGCGCGCGGGGATTTCATCGCGACGCTGGACGGCGACGGCCAGAACGACCCGGCGGACATCCCCGCCATGCTGGAGGCAGCGCTGGCCGCCGAGGCAAAGGGTGCGAGGCCGGTATTGATCGCGGGCCACCGCATCACAAGGCGGGACTCCGAGGCCAAGCGCTGGGGCTCACGAATCGCCAACGCCGTGCGTGGCTACCTGCTGCAGGACGGCACGCCCGATACCGGCTGCGGGTTGAAACTGTTCCGCCGCACCGCTTTTCTGGAGCTGCCGCATTTCGACCATCTCCACCGATTTCTGCCTGCCTTGTTCATCCGCGCCGGCGGGCATGTCGTCTCGGTACCGGTGCGCCACCATCCGCGCGCGCATGGCGCCTCGCATTATGGCACCTGGGACCGGCTGAAGGTCGGCATCGTGGATCTGTTCGGTGTCGCCTGGCTACAACGCCGCTGGAAACAGCCGCAGATCGACCCCAACCCGTGAGCGACCTTCTAAGCCGTAGCCCGAGCCCCATCGGCGCGGTCGCCACCCGGGCGTTGAAGCCAGCGCTGATGGCCTGCGCGATGATCGCGGTGGCCATTGCGCTGCCGCTGCTGGGTGCGGACGCCGCGCGCAGCACGCTGACCGGCCTGGTGGCCCAGGGCGGCGTGCGCGGCCCGGCGATGTTTTTGCTGCTCGCCACGCTGCTCACCGCACTCGGCCTGCCCCGCCAGATCCCCGCCTTCATCGCGGGCTACACCTTCGGCCCGTGGAAGGGCGTCGGCATCGCGCTCATCGCGCAGGTGCTGGCCTGCGCGCTGGATTTTGTCTGGGCACGCGTCATCGGCCGGGATTTCGTGCGGCGACGGGTAGGCAACAGATTGCAGAAAGTCGACTCGGCCCTGGCCGCGCAGCCTTTCATCGTTACTCTCACGCTGCGGCTCATGCCGGTCGGCAGCAATATCCTGCTCAACCTCGCCGCCGGCCTGTCCTCGGTTCGGGCGCTGCCGTTCCTGGCCGCATCGGCCATCGGCTTCATCCCGCAAACGGTCATCTTCGCGCTGTTCGGCCAGGGCAGCGCGCCCAGCCACGCGCATATGCTGCTGCTGGGCACCGCCATGTTCGCCGCCTCGGCAGCGGTCGGGATCGTGCTCCTGCGCCGCACCCGTAAAATCGCCTGAGCTCGCCCGGCCAAAGCGCCACCAGCCCGCACCCGGGCATGAGCTTCCGCGAGTTTGTCGCCTGCATCGCGCTCATCCAGGCCACCGTCGCGCTGGCGATCGACATGATGATCCCGGCGCTGGGCCAGATCAGCACGGCCATGGGCGTTGGGCCGGGCAATACGCGGCAGTGGGTCATCACGATTTTTCTGTTCGGTTTTGGCGGCGCGCAACTGCTCTATGGCCTGGCGGCGGACCGTTTCGGCCGTCGGCCGGTGCTGCTCGGCGCGCTCTGCCTGTATGTGGTCTGCGGCTTTCTCGCCGCCGCGGCGCCCGGCTTTTCATGGTTGCTCGCCGCGCGGCTGCTCCAGGGTGTGGCGGCGGCGGGCGCGCAGGTGCTCACCGTATCCATCGTGCGGGACTGCTACGCCGGGCGGCGGATGGCGCAGGTGAACTCGCTGAGCTTCATGGTGTTCCTGGCCGCACCGATTTTCGCGCCCTCGATCGGCCAGCTCATCCTGCTCATCGCGCCGTGGCGCGCCATCTTCATCGGGCTGGGGCTGTATGGCGCGCTCATCACCGGCTGGGTTGCCTGGCGCCTGCCCGAGACGCAGCACGCGCAGGATCGCCAGCCCATCGCCTGGGCCGAGATTGCCACCGCGCTGCGGCTCACGCTGAGCAACCGCATGTCGCTTGGCTATACGCTGGTCTCGACCGCCCTGTTTGGCAGTTGGCTCGGCTTCATCAATTCCGCGCAGCAGGTGTTTGCCCAGGTGTTCCTGGTGCCACGGCTTTTCCCGCTCATCTTTGCCGCCTGCTCCATCTGCATGGCCGTGGCGGCGCTGGGCAACGCACGGTTCGTCGAGCGGCTGGGGATGCGCCCGCTCGCGCATTCGGCGCTGTTTGGCTTTCTGCTCGTTTCCATCGCGCAGGCCTGGCTGGCGCTGGGCGGTCATGATTCGCTGCTCAGTTTCGCGCTGCTGCAATCGGCCATGATGTTCTGCTTCGGGCTGCTGGCGGGCAACAGCGGCGCCATCGCCATGGAGCCGCTGGGCCATATCGCGGGTACCGCCGCCTCCATCCAGGGTTTCATCTCCACGCTCGGTGCCACCTGCATCGGCTTTTTTATCGGCCAGCATTTCGACGGTACGCTCATCCCGCTCACGCTCGGTTTCTGCGTATGCAGCCTGGCCGGGCTCGTTTTCGTCGTCATCGCCGAGCGCGGGCTCCTGTTCCGCACCCGCGCGCCAGCCGTTGCCAGCCCGGCGGAATCATTCTAGGTTTCCCTATACGTAAAAGAACGACCAATTCGGTACCCTGGAGCAACAGGGCCGAATAAGGGGACAGCATGGAAACGATGAACAAGCCGACCCAGACACCATTATTTACCGACACCGGCACATCGGCTGTCAGATTGCTGGAGCGGGCGGTGGAGCGATTCGGCCCGCGCCCGGCGTTGAATTTTTTTGGCCGCCAGACCAGCTATGCGGAGCTGGGCCGGCTGGTCGGCCGTGCCGCCGCGGGGCTACAGGCGCTAGGCGTGGGCAAAGGCAGCAATGTCGGGCTCTGCCTGCCGAACTGCCCCTATTACGTGATGATGTACCACGCCATCCTGAAGGCGGGTGGCACGGTCGTCAATTTCAATCCGCTCTATACCGCGCAGGAGATCGAGACCCAGTCCCGCGGTTGCGATGTGACGGTCATGGTCACGCTGGACCTCGCCTTGATCCAGGATAAGATCGCCCCGCTGGTGGCAAAAAAACTTTTTGAACAGGTTATCGTCTGCCGGATGGCCGCCGCCCTGCCGCCGCTCAAATCCCTGCTGCTGCGCAGCCTCAAGCGCCGGGACCTGGCCGAGATACCTGCCCAGGCACCCTATGTGGAGTTCGCGGACCTCACGCGGGGCGACCAACCCGCCACGCCGGTGGCCATAGACCCGGAGACGGACATCGCGGTGCTGCAATTCACCGGTGGGACCACCGGCACGCCCAAGGCGGCGATGCTCAGCCACGCCAACATCACCGTCAATGTCGCGCAGTCGCGCGCTGCCTTCCCGGATGTGGAGCCAGCCCGGGAGCGTTTTTTGGCGGTGCTGCCTTTGTTCCATGTTTTCGCGATGACCTCGATCATGAATTTTGGCATCTCCGTCGGCGCGGAAATTCTGCTCATGCCGCGCCTGGACATGCGCGAGCTGATGCACATCATCGTCCGGCGTCGTCCGACCGTTCTGGCGGGTGTGCCAACCCTGTTCACTGCCATCTGCCATGCGGCCGAGGCGAAGAAAAATTTCGACATGAGCTTCATCAAATTCTGCATCTCGGGCGGCGCGCCGTTGGCGGCTGAAACCAAGGAGCGGTTCGAGGCGCTGGCGCATACGCAGATTCTGGAAGGCTATGGATTGTCGGAGACCTCGCCTGTCGCGACCTTCAACCGGGCCGGAGCCGCACGGCCTGGCAGTGTCGGCCCGGCCATGCCCGGCAGCAGCATCGAGATCCGCGACCCCGCCAAACCGGAGACCCTGCTGCCCCAGGGTGAGCGCGGCGAGATCTGCATACGCGGCCCGCAGGTGATGCGCGGCTATTACAAAAAGCCCGAGGAGACGGCGGCGGTGTTCGCCGATGGCAGCCTGCGCACCGGCGATATCGGGTATCTCGACGCCGATGGGTATCTGTTTATCGTGGACCGGATCAAGGATCTGATCATCTGCGGCGGCTATAATGTCTATCCGCGGATCATCGAGGAGGCGGCGTATCAGCACCCTGCCGTGCAGGATGCGATCGCGATCGGCGTGCCCGACCCCTACCGTGGGCAGGTGCCGAAGCTGTTCGTCACGCTGCGCGCCGGTGCCACCGCCACGCCCGCCGACATTATGGCTTTTCTGGTCACGCATCTGAATAAAATCGAAATCCCGAAATCGGTCGAGATAAGGGACTCCCTGCCGCGCACGCTGGTCGGAAAATTGTCGAAGAAGGAGCTGGTGGCCGAGGAAAAGCTACGGGCGGATTCTTAAGCATCGTAGGGCGGGGCCTGGGCGTAGCGCGGCAGGGCATCAGATATGTCGAACCAGGAGATTTGCTCGCACACCCAGCCGTGCACGTTGGGCTGTACCGCGGCTGGCGTATCCAGCGTGCCCAGCGTCACCCCCACGGAGGCGCCGGCGCTATCGGTCATGTAGAGCGGCGAGCCGCAACCTGGGCAGAACCAGCGCGTGGCCTGCGCCGAGGATGCGAACGGCCTGGCCGCGCCGCGCGTGAGCCGGAAGCCCCCGGGCGCCACCTGCACCCAGGCCTGCACCGGAGCACCACCCCAGCGCTGGCACTCCCGGCAGTGACAATAATCCGCCACCTCCGCGCCATCCAGCTCGATTTCATAGCCAATTGAACCGCAAAGACACGCGCCGCTGAGGTGCATTATTCGAACTCCGTGCTATAGGTACTAATAATTCATCTGGAGAAACAAAATGTCCAATCATCTGAAGTTCTATATCGACGGCGCGTGGGTTGACCCGGTGGTGGCGCACCGCATCCCGGTGATCAACCCGGCGACCGAGGAGCCGTTCACCGAGATCTCGGGCGGAAGCAGCGCCGATGTGGACCGGGCCGTGGCCGCCGCGAAGGCCGCTTTTCCCGCTTTTGCCCGCACCAGCCAGCGGGACCGTCTGGCGCTGCTGAAACGCTGCCTGGAGATTTATAACCGGCGCTACGATGAGATGGCGGAGGCCTGTACGCGCGAGATGGGCGCACCGCTTGGATTCTCGAAAGAGGCGCAGATATTTGTCGGCCAGGCGCATTTCCAGGCGCTCATCGACGTGTTCGAGAAATTTGAATTTTTTGAGCAACGCGGGACCACGCGGGTGTTCAAGGAGCCGATCGGGGTCTGCGGGCTTATCACGCCGTGGAACTGGCCGCTCAATCAGATCGTCTGCAAGGTGGCACCCGCGCTGGCGGCGGGCAACACCATGGTGCTCAAACCCTCCGAGATCGCGCCGATCAACGCGATCATCTTCGCCGAGATTCTGCATGAGGCCGGGGTGCCAAAGGGCGTGTTCAACCTCGTGAACGGGGATGGGCCCTCGGTCGGCCAGAAGCTGGCGGAGCACCCGGATGTCGCCATGATGTCCTTTACCGGCTCGACCCGGGCGGGGATTCTGGTCGCCAAGGCGGCGGCGGACAGCGTGAAGCGCGTGGCCCAGGAGCTGGGTGGAAAATCCGCCAATATTCTGCTCGCCGATGTTGATCTGGAGGCTGCCGTGCGGGCTGGGATCGGCGCGTGCTTCATCAATTCCGGCCAGTCCTGCGACGCTGCGACCCGGATGCTGGTGCCGCGCGCGCTGCATGACGAGGCGATGCGGATCGCCGCGGATGAGGCGGCGAAACAGATCACCGGCGACCCGTGGGCGATGGGCACGGTGCTTGGTCCGTTGGTGAGCCAGACGCAGTTCGACAAGGTGCAGCGGCTGATCAAAACCGGGATCGACGAGGGCGCCACGCTGGCGGCGGGCGGGCTCGGCCGGCCCGAGGGGGTGAACCGCGGCTACTACGCGCGGCCCACCGTGTTCGGCAATGTGACGCGCGACATGACGATCGCGCGGGAGGAGATTTTTGGGCCGGTGCTCTCGATTCTGCCCTATGATTTGGAGGCCCAGGCGATCGATATCGCCAACGACAGCGTTTATGGCCTGGCCGCCTATGTGCAGAGCGCGGATTTGCAGAAGGCCCGCGAGATGGCGGCGCAGATGCGGGCCGGGAGCGTTTATATCAACTATCCGGACATGGATTTCAACGCGCCATTTGGCGGCTATAAACAATCCGGCAACGGGCGGGAGTATGCCGACTTCGCGCTCAATGATTTCCTCGAGATCAAAGGGGTTGTGGGGTATGGGGGCTAGTTGTATAGTTACGGTATCGTAATAATATAGGCGTGCGTGGCCGGGGTGGTGGTTAGAGGTAAAAATCGCGCGGGTTGAAGAATTGCCGGGCGGCGAGTTGGGCCTCGGCGGGCGTCATCACTCTGGGCGGGGTTGGGCGCCAGATTCTTCGCGGGGTTTTTGAGCGTGGTGGCGGGGTTTTTGGGGCTTGGAGCTCGCGTTTGACGCGCGGTTTTTTCGGCAGCTTGAGGCAGGGTGGCGGCTTGATGCCCAGCATGTGGCACAGCGGGCGGATGCTGCGGGCGAGCATGGGGTGGCTCGTGATGAGGGATTGGGTCTCGGGCTCATCCAGCAAAATGAGCAGATGGCTGCGCATGGCGCTGATATCGGAGCCGGGGAACATGAAAGCGAGCCAGCCGAAGTTGGTGGGCGGGTAGAGTTC
>JAJZGI010000062.1 GCA_021798575.1 Pseudomonadota bacterium
ACGGCTGAATAATAGACCACTCAAAATCCGAAATCTCGTAACGCCGAATCATCATCAAACACCTCCGGGGAGTTTGAATCACAATCAAGCGCTTATGGGAATCAGTTTATGAGTGCGTGGCCTAGAGTGCTTTGCGTTATCACGCACGCACTCCATGTTTTTTGGCGAGCAATTTCATGTGATTGGATTGAAGTCTGCCGATTCAATCCAATCACATATTGCTCTAGCGGCGGCGGCGGCGGTGGCAAGATAGCGGTGAGTGCGGTATAGGCCGCGCAGTGCGCAACAGGAGTTTTTCATGGATGTGAGCAGATTGTCGCCCGGCCGGGATGTGCCCCACGATATCAACGTGGTGGTGGAAATTCCGCAGGGGTCCGGCGTGAAATATGAGGTGGACAAGGCGAGCGGCGCGCTGGTCGTCGACCGCGTGCTGTTCACGCCGATGGTCTATCCGGCGGCCTATGGTTTCATCCCCGGCACGCTGGCTGACGACGGCGACCCGGCGGATGCGCTGGTGCTCATGTCTGCCCAGGTTGTGCCAGGTGCCGTGATCCGGGCGCGCCCGATCGGGCTGTTGCAGATGGAGGATGAGGCCGGGCAGGATGAGAAGATCATCTGTGTACCGCACGACAAGGTTCACCCGGAATATAGCGGGGTTACCGAGGTCGCGCAGCTGCCGGAGATCAGACGCGATGCGATCCGGCACTTCTTCGAGCACTATAAAGACCTGGAGAAGGGCAAGTGGGTGAAGATCACCGGCTGGGCCGACCGCGCGGCGGCGCAGACTGCAATTTCCGAGAGCCTGGCGCGCGCCGGAGGCTGAGTTTCGCCTATTTGCCCGCGGCACAGGATGAGGGCGGGATGGTCAGGCTGACCAGTTTGCCGGTCATCACGAAATCCCCGAAATCCAGCACGAGCTTGGTCGCCACCCCGTCGTCGAAATAGCGCATCTGCGTGCGGAAGTCCGGATTTTCATCGTCGTTCTTGCGCTCGTAGAAGGCGATGTCGACATCGGCGCTGGAGATGTGGCGCAGGGCGGGGAACCTGTTGGGCTGTGGCCCGTGACGACCGAAGATGGCGACGAAGGTGGCCTGCGGGCCGTCCGCCGTGGTGCCGTCGAACAGGATCGGCGAGATGAATTTTTTGCCCGCGCGAGCGGCGGCCAGCAATGCCTCGGTATGCGCCATGGGGAACAGCGTACCGGGCGGCATGGTGAGCGTGGTATCGGCGGGTGTGGTGTAGGCGATGATGCCCGCGTCGTTCGCGCCGGTGTGGGTGGCTGTGCCCGCGTCGTCGATCTGCTCCTTGCCGCCATTGTCTCGCTCGCGCAGCGTGAACGTGAGCGTTTTGCCGTTTTTGCTCTCCCAGGTGATGTAGTCGGTCAC
This sequence comes from Pseudomonadota bacterium, assembly GCA_021798575.1. Lineage (GTDB taxonomy): Bacteria > Pseudomonadota > Alphaproteobacteria > Acetobacterales > Acetobacteraceae > Acidocella. The sequence goes on from JAJZGI010000062.1 coordinate 1,386, forward strand.
GGATTTGCTCAGGCTGCCATCCAGATTGCGGATCAGCAGGGTCATATGCTGGGTGCTGGCCCAGCCGGTGCAGCCATCCACGACATTGAAGGTCATCTGCCCGGTGGCGCCGGTGAGGTCGTGCGTGCGCACCTTGCTGAGGCTGAGATCATAGACCGCGTGCTGGCCGGTGAGGCCGGTGGCGAAGGCGAGATTTGGCGCGAGCAGGCACAGCGCGAGCAGGGTATTCTTCATGCGGGCATAATGGCGCGTCTGCGCGGCGCGTCAAACCGCGCGGTCACGGCGATGGATGGTCGGCCACGTGGTGATGGCCGCTGAGCGCCGCGCCGGCGTCGGCGCTCAGCCGGGCGCTGAGCGGCACGCTCAGGAATGCCAGGAAAGCGACGACCAGAAATGCGATGTCGTAATCCGCCCGGGTGGCGCTGGCGTGGCGTTGCAGATGGGCGGCGATCTCCAGCGTGGCGGCGCCGATTACGATGCCCAAAGTGAGGGTGAGCTGCTGGATGGTGGAGTAGAGCGTGGTGGCGGCGGACATGCGGGCCCGCGCCACATCGCCGTAGGCGATGGCGTTGAAGGCGGTGAATTGCAGCGAGCGGAAGAAGCCGCTGATGAAGAGAATGCCGTCCAGCACCAGGCCGGGCCAGCCTGGGCGGAAGCTGGCGCATAGCGCGATGAACGCCGCTGCCAGCGCGCCGTTGAGCGTGAGCACGTTGCGGAAGCCGAAGCGGCGCAGCAGCGGCGGGGCAACCGGTTTCATCAGCAGGGCGCCGGCCGCCGAGGCGAAGGTGATGAGGCCGCTCTGCATCGGCGTTTTGCCGAAGGTGAGTTGCAGCATGAGCGGCAGCAGGAAAGGCATGGCACCGACCGCGATGCGAAACAGGCTGCCCGCGATGACCGAGCTGGCGAAGGTAGGGATGCCTAGCAGCGAGAAATCCAGCGCCGGATGCTCCCGCCCGCGGGCGTGGCGCGCATAGGCCAGCACGCAGGCGATGCCCAGGGCGAGGCAGGCGAGAGTCCAGGATAGCGGCACGATGCCGCGGCCCAGCGTCTCCAGCCCGGCCATGATGGCAGCCATGGCGAGCCCGGCGAGGGCGAGGCCCCAGCCGTCCAGCCGCGTGGGCAGGCCTTGGCCGCGCGTATCCTCGATGAAGAGGCTGACCGCGATAACGCCGATGACGCCAATGGGGACGTTGATGTCGAATACCCAGCGCCAGGAGAGATAGGTGACGATGAATCCGCCGAGCGGTGGGCCGAGGATGGGGCCGATGAGGGCCGGCATGGTGAGCCAGGCCATGGCGGCCACCATCTGCGCGCGGCTGACTGAGCGCAGCAGCAGCAGCCGGCCGACCGGCAGCATCATGGCGCCGCCCAGACCTTGCAGGATGCGCGCAAGCACCAGCGCCAGCAGGCTGGGGGCGAGGCCGCAGCACACCGAGCCCAGCGTGAAGATGACGATGGCGACGCGGAACACCTGGCGGGTGCCGAAACGGTCCGCCACCCAGCCGCTGGCGGGAATGAAGACCGACAGGCTGATGAGGTAGGAGGTGAGCGCCACGCTCATGTGCAGGGGCTCGGCGTGGAAGCTGCGCGCCATCGCGGGCAGGGCCGTTGCGATCACGGTGGAGTCGAGATTCTGCATGAACAGGGCGGTGGCGACGATGAGCGCAGTGAGGCGCATCCGCCCCAGGGTGATCACCGGCTCGGCCTCGGTCTCCATCCGCTATTCCCGGGTCAACCCGGCTTCCTCCAGGCGGCGCAGGTACCGATGCCAGCGGATGTTTTGCTCGCGGCCGAGTTGATGCAGGAAATCCCAGGTGTAGATGCCGGTGTCGTGGCCATCGGAGAAGATCAGCCGGATCGCGTAGTTGCCGGTGGGCTCGATGCCGGTGATCGCGACCTGCTTTTTGCCCGCCACCAGCACCTCCTGCCCTGGGGCGTGGCCCATAACCTCGGCGCTCTGGCTCTCCACCCGCAGGAGCTCAGCGGGCAGGCTGGCGGTGCTGCCGTCCTCGAAATGCAGATCCAGCAGGTTCTCAGCCCGGCGCAGTTTTATCTGTGTGGGGTTGTTCATGGCTCCAGGTGGCGGGCTTCCTCCGCCAGCATGATCGGGATGCCGTCGCGGATGGGGAATGCCAGGCCCGCCTTGGGGCTGATCAGCTCATTATTCGCCCGGTCGTAGGTGAGGGGGCCGCGCGTGACAGGGCAGACCAGGATTTCGAGCAGGCGGGGGTCGAGCGGGGCGGTTTGCATGGTCTAGTGTCCTGATAGGTAAGTTCGTCATCGTTGAAACCAGCACCTTACGAACTTACCTATCAACAAGGACACTAGCAAGCCTATGATTCTAGTGTGGTTTTTGGTTCTGAAGTTCCCAGACGGTGCTGCCTCCAATGCATGGGAACTTCAGAACCACCACACTAGCTCGCTTTCGGGTGCTGGTTATTATCATCCTCATCCGACGGCGGGTCAAAGGCGTTGATCTCGAGCAGGGCCAGCAGCGCGCTGGCACGCGCGGCATCGTCCGGCGCCTCCAGCAATGCCTGTTTCTCCTCCGGGCTGAAGGGGCAGGCCATGCAGAGCGAGACCACCAAGGCTGCATCGGGCAAAGCGGAGATGGCGTCCCAGTTCGCCTCCACCCCGGCGTGGGCGAAGTAACGGCGCAGGGCGTCCAGCAGTTGCGCACGGGCAAACGGCAGGCCCGGCCTGGGCAAATGGAGGTCCGCCGTGAAGCCTGCAAGTGCGGCGCGCACCCGCCGATAGCCACGCGCACCCGCAATCTCCTCGACGATGCTATAGCGCATCACCCCGGCCAGGGTGATGAGGTAGCGCCCGTCCTCCGTCTCGCTGAAGGAGCTGATGCGGCCCAGGCAGCCGACGCGGTACAGGCCGGGCCCGTTGTCGCCCTTGGCCAGGCGACGATCTGGCTGGACCATGCCGAAACAGCGGCCCGCGGCCAGCGCGTCCTGGATCATCGCCAGGTAGCGCGGCTCAAAAATATTCAAGGGTAGCTTCCCGCCGGGCAGCAGCAATGCGCCGGTTAGAGGGAATACCGGAAATTCTGTCGGGAGGTATTCAAGCTTGGGGTGGAACCCGCTCATCGCTCACCGGAACAGGAGGGCTGAGAGCTGGCGGCGCGCGGCCATCGTGGCCGGATCGTCGAAGCCCCAGGATTCAAAGAATTTCAGCAGTTGCAGGCGCGCCGCGTCCTCGTTCCAGGCGCGGTTGCGGCGGATGATCTCTAGCAGCGCGGCGGCCGCCGCCTCCCGCTCGCCCGAGGCGTTCAACGCGGTCGCGAGCGCGTACCGGGCCTCGAAATCATCCGCGTTGGCGGCCACGCGCGCCTCCAGCCCGGCGCGGGCACCCTGGGCCGCGCGACCCTCCGCCAGCAGCGCCAGCGCTGAACGCGCACCGGAGATCTCGGCGTGCTCGGCCATGTTGGCCGGGACCTCGGCCAGGATTTCCGCCGCCTGGGTTTCATCCCCCAGCGCGATGAGGGCGCGCACCATGCCACCCCAGGCCTCGGGTTTTTCACGGTCCGCCTGCACGGCGGCGGCGAAGAGCTGGGCGGCCTGCTCGGCATCGCCCTGTTCGAGCATAAGCTTGCCCTCGGCGATGAGGTCCGCCGCCGGAGCGGCGGAGCCGGCCAGTTTCAGCACCGCCTCGATGAAGCGTTTGACCTCGCTCTCCGGCTGGGCACCGGAGAAGGTATCCGCCAACTGGCCCTGCCAGAAGGCGACGACCGTGGGGACCGACTGCATGGGCAAGCCCATGCGGGTGAGCTGGGCGACCAGCTCGCGGTTTTTATCGATATCGATTTTGACGAGCCGAACGCGCCCGGCCAGGGATTTGACGATTTTTTCGAGCGTCGGGGTGAGGGTTTTGCAAGGCCCGCACCAGGTGGCCCAGAAATCCACCAGTACCGGCACCGCGCGCGAGGCCTCGATGACATCGGCCATGAAATTGGCCTGATCGCCATCGATGATGACGTTGCCCTGGGGTGGCAGGCTGGCGGTCTGCGAGGGGTCGATAAGGCTGTTCATGGATGCTCGTCCGTCTGTGTTCGCCGGATATATATAGGTTCAACCCGCGCGGCGACACCCCTGATAACAGCGCGCGGCAAGATTGAAGCGCGGCGGGCGGCGGAGTAACAAAAAGTTAGGAATCTTTCACATGGAAAACCGACCGTCCGGCTGATTGCATCCTGGACGCAAAATCATTGCCGAAAAATCACGTTTTTTCAGCCCTGGCGGGAGCGGCGGAGTCGAGCATCGCCTGGGCCGAGATCAGACGATCGGACGCGCGCAGATAGGAATCCTGGTCCGCCATATTCACCGCCGCGTAGTCGGCCTTGGCCTCATCCAGCAGCGTGGCGGCGGTGGCTGGGTTGAGGTCCGACTGGCGGATGATGCTGTCCGCCAGCACGGCGCAATGGGTGTCGGTGACCTCGGCGAAGCCGCCGGAGACGAAATAGCGCTCGGTGATCTGGCCACCCGCGTAGATATCCACGAGCCCGCCGCGCAGGCCGGTGATGAGGTTGGCGTGGCCGGGCAGGATGCCGAGATCGCCCTCCGTGCCGGGGATCACCACCATGTCCACATCACGCGACAGCAGCAGCTTCTCCGGGCTGATGATTTCCAGCGCCAGCGGCATGGTCAGGCCTTCGCCATGGCTTCGGCTTTTTTCACCGCGTCTTCGATGGTGCCGACCATGTAGAATGCGGCCTCCGGCAGGTGGTCGTATTCCCCCGCCACGATGGCCTTGAAGCTGCGGATGGTATCCGCCACCGCCACGAACACGCCGGGTGAGCCGGTGAACACCTCCGCGACATGGAAGGGCTGGCTGAGGAAACGCTCGATCCGGCGGGCGCGGGCGACGGTGAGTTTGTCGTCCTCAGACAGCTCATCCATGCCCAGGATGGCGATGATGTCTTGCAGGGATTTGTAGGTTTGCAGAATGCGCTGGACGTCCCGCGCGACCTGGTAGTGCTCCTCGCCCACGATGCGCGGGTCGAGGGAGCGGGAGGTGGAATCCAGCGGGTCCACCGCCGGGTAGATGCCCTTCTCGGAGATCGCGCGGTTGAGCACCGTGGTGGCGTCCAGATGCGCGAATGAGGTGGCGGGAGCCGGGTCGGTCAGGTCGTCGGCGGGCACATAGATGGCCTGCACCGAGGTGATGGAGCCCTTTTTGGTGGAGGTGATGCGCTCCTGCAGCGCCCCCATATCGGTGGCCAGGGTCGGCTGGTAGCCCACCGCCGAGGGGATACGCCCGAGCAGCGCCGACATCTCCGCGCCCGCCTGGGTGAAGCGGAAGATGTTATCGACGAAGAACAGCACGTCCTGGCCCTCTACGTCCCGGAAGTATTCCGCCATGGTGATGCCCGAGAGGGCGACGCGGGCGCGCGCACCCGGCGGCTCGTTCATCTGGCCGTAGACCAGCGCCACCTTCGAGCCCTCGGTATCGTGCTCGTTCAACTTGATGACGCCCGCGTCCACCATCTCGTGGTACAGGTCGTTGCCTTCGCGCGTGCGCTCGCCCACACCCGCGAAGACCGAGACGCCACCGTGGCCCTTGGCGATGTTGTTGATCAGCTCCTGGATGAGCACGGTCTTGCCGACGCCAGCGCCGCCGAACAGGCCGGTTTTGCCGCCTTTCTGGTAGGGGGCCAGCAGGTCTACCACCTTGATGCCGGTGACGAGGATTTCCGCCGAGGCGGACTGCTCCTCGAAGCTCGGCGCGTCCCGGTGGATGGGCATGTGGGCGGCGGCGGTGATGGGGCCGCGCTCGTCGATCGGGTCGCCGATGACGTTGAGGATGCGCCCCAACGTGCCGGGGCCGACCGGCATGGAGATGGGCGCGCCCGTGTCGCTCACCTGCGCGCCGCGGATCATGCCGTCTGTCGTGTCCATGGCGATGCAGCGCACGGTGCGCTCGCCGATCTCCTGCGCCACCTCCAGCACCAGCTCGCGCTCCCCCACCTGGGTTTTGAGCGCGTTCTGGATGAAGGGCAGATCGCCCTCGAACTGGACATCGACGACGGCGCCCAGAATTTGCGTGACGCGACCTGTGTTGTTGCTTGCCATGTTCTCTTCTACCTTCAGACGGCTTCAGCGCCGGAGATGATTTCGATAAGTTCCTTGGTGATGTTCGCCTGCCGGGCGCGGTTGTAGTTCAGCGATAGTTTTTTGATCATCTCCCCCGCGTTGCGCGTGGCGCTATCCATCGCGGTCATCTGGCTGGCGTAGAAGCCGGCAGAGTTTTCCAGCAGCGCGGCGTAGATCTGCACCGCGAGGTTGCGCGGCAGCAGCCGCGCCAGCAGCGTGCCGTCATCCGGCTCGATCTCGTAGGGCGCTGGCGCGTCCCCAGCCGGATTATCGTTGGCGGGCGGGCTGGCCGCCGGGATGAGCGGCGTTTGTGTTACCGTCTGGCTCATCACCGAATGAAAGCGGTTGAAGACCAGCGTGCAGACATCGAACTCGCTTTTTTTGAACAGGGCGATGATCTCGCCCGCGATCGCCTCGGCGTCCTCGAAGGCAATGGTTTTTTTGCCGATGAAATTTTTCGTGCCGATGACTCTATCCCCCGCGTAGCGGCGGAAATAGTCGTTGCCCTTGCGACCGAGGCCGAAGATCTTGACTGTCTTGCCCTGCGATTCGAGGCTCGTGATGAGGGTACGGGTATGCCTGCCGACATTGGCGCTGAAGGCGCCGGCCAAGCCGCGGTCCGCCGTGAGGGCCAGCAGCAGGTGGGTTTTATCGCGCCCGTTGCCGACCAGCAGAGAAGGTGCGTTGGGGTTGCCCTGCGCGCCGCCAGCCAGGGCGCTCATCATCTCGCCCATGCGCCTTGCGTAGGGGCGCGAGGCCTCGGCCTGGGCCTGGGCGCGGCGCAGCTTGGCGGCGGCCACCATCTTCATGGCGCCGGTGATCTTCTGGGTGGACCGGACGCTGTTGATGCGGGTCCGCAGGGTTTTCAAGCTCGGCATCGGCCTATCCGAAGGTACGGAGCAGGTTCTCGATGAAGGCGATCAACTGCTGCTCGGTCTCGGGCTTGATCTGCTGGTCACGGCTGATCGCCTCGATGATCGCGGGCTGGTTGGCTTTGATCTCGGCCAGCAACTGCGCCTCGAACGCGCCGACTTTATCAACGGACAGGTTGTCCAGGTAGCCGCGCGTGCCGGCGAACACCGAGATCACCTGCTCCTCCACGCTGAGCGGATGGTATTGCGGCTGCTTCAGCAGCTCGGTGAGGCGGGCGCCGCGGGCGAGGAGTTTTTGCGTGGACGGGTCGAGGTCCGAGCTGAACTGGGCGAAGGCCGCCATCTCACGGTATTGCGCGAGGTCGAGCTTGATCTTGCCTGCCACCTGTTTCATCGCTTTGATCTGCGCCGAGGAGCCGACACGCGAGACCGACAGGCCGACATTGACCGCCGGGCGGATGCCTTTGAAGAAAAGCTCGGTCTCCAGGAAGATCTGGCCATCGGTGATGGAGATGACGTTGGTCGGGATATAGGCCGAGACGTCCCCCGCCTGGGTCTCGATCACCGGCAGGGCGGTGAGGCTGCCCGCGCCGAATTCATCGGACATTTTGGCGGCGCGCTCAAGCAGGCGGGAGTGGAGGTAGAACACGTCCCCCGGGTAGGCCTCGCGCCCTGGCGGGCGGCGCAGCAGCAGGGACATCTGGCGGTAGGCGACGGCGTGTTTGGAGAGATCGTCATAGGCGATGAGCGCGTGCATCGCATTGTCCCGGAAATATTCGCCCATGGTGCAGCCGGTGTAGGGGGCGAGATACTGCATCGGCGCCGGGTCCGACGCGGTGGCGACGACGACGGTGCAATACTCCATCACGCCCTGCTCCTCCAGCGTGCGCACGAGCTGCGCCACGGTCGAGCGTTTCTGGCCGATGGCGACGTAGATGCAATAGAGTTTTTTGCTCTCGTCATCGCTCTGGTTGATGGTCTTCTGGTTGATGATGGTGTCGATGATGACGGCGGTTTTGCCGGTCTGGCGGTCGCCGATGATCAGCTCGCGCTGGCCGCGGCCGACGGGGATCAGCACATCGATCGATTTGATGCCGGTCTGCATCGGCTCATGCACGGATTTGCGTGGGATGATGCCGGGCGCCTTGGTCTCGACCAGCCGACGCTCGGTGAAGGTGACCGGGCCCTTACCGTCGATCGGGTTGCCCAGCGCGTCCACCACGCGCCCGAGCAGGCCTTTGCCCACCGGCACATCCACGATCTGGCCGGTGCGGGTCACGGTGTCGCCCTCGCGGATCTGACGGTCGTCCCCGAAGATCACGCAGCCGACGTTATCCAGCTCCAGGTTCAGCGCCATGCCCTTGACGCCGGCGGCGGGGAATTCCACCAGCTCGCCCGCCATGACGTTGGTGAGACCGAAGATCCGGGCGATACCGTCCCCCACGCTCAGGACCTGGCCGGTCTCGGCCACGCTGGCGGCGGTGTCGAAATTCGCAATCTGAGACTTGAGAATCTCGGAGATTTCGGCTGGGCGGATCTCCATGTCAGGCAGCTCCCTTGAGAGAATAATTGAGCCGGTTAAGGCGTGATTTCAGGCTGGTGTCGTAGAGCTTGGGGCCGATTTTGAGGACCAGGCCGCCGAGCAGGCTGGCATCCGTATGTTCGATGAGCTTGATGTTGCCATAGCCGGATTCGGTGAGGCGGGCGCGCAACTGGCCGCGCTGGATGTCTGAGAGCGGATGCGCGGAGGTGACATCCGCCACGACCTCGCCGCGCCGTGCCGCGACATAGGCGGCGAAGCCTTCGATGAGGCCGGGCAGACCCGCCAGACGGCGGTTGGCGATGGCGACCTGCACGAAATTGAGGACGAGCGGGACGAAGCCCTGCGCGCCGAGGGCCTGGATGAGTGCCGGTGCGACATGCGACGCATGGTTGAGCGGGTTGGCGAGCAGGGCGCGGAGGTCGTCCTGCTCGCGCAGGAGTTGGCCGAGCGTGGCCATCTGCGCCACCACGTCATCCAGGCAACCGCGCTCGAATGCCAGCGCGTAGAGCGCCGCCGCGTAGCGCGCGGATAATTCCGACTGACCCTTGCCTGTAATGTTTGCCAATTCCGCCGCTCGCTGTTCTATCCCGCCCTGATCGCAGGTCCGGCGGGCAGTTAACATAGGGGGCTTGCCCCAGCAAGGCCGCGCGGACTGCGCGCCTATGCCCGCTCCGGCGCGAGCGGGCGGCTGTTCTGCACGAGCGGACCATGCTCGTCATAGGCCAGACACGTGTTGATCAGCGCCGGGTTGATGAACGCGGCGTCGGCCTGCTGCGTCGCCGCTCTGCGCCGCACCTGCAGGCTGTAGATGGTCTGGTAGGCGACCGTGCCGAGCGGTTGGAGCAGCTCGCGCAGATGCGTGCAGCCCGCGACGTTGCCCACGCGGCGCATCGCCTCGCGCAGGAAACCCTTGCCGATCGTGAGCCCCGCCAGCTGGGCGAAGTTCGGCGCGGCGGCGGTGCAGACGCTATAGGGGGTGGCGTCCATCGCCGCCTCGCACGCATGGATGCGCATGTCCAGGTCCACCGTCAGGCGCATCCACATATCGTGGACCGGCTCGCCGGCGTTGAGCCCATGCGGCTGCTCACCCCAGCTATAGGGCTTGGTGTCGGTCATCCGCGCCTCGATATCGATGAGCCCGTCGGCGCGTTCATAGCCGCGCAACTGAATATCGCGCAGGTGCAGCAGGTTGCGGGATTGCGGACGGCTGAGGGGCATGATGCGGCCTTGGTTTATGGTGCCGCCAGCGGATGCGCGGCGGCATAGGCGAGCTGGGCTGGTGTAAGCCGGAAGCCGACCAGAACCTGGACATTGCCGCTGGCCGGCTGGTTCGGGAAATTGAACGTGAAGCTCCTGGTGACGGCCTGGGTGGCGGCGAGATCACCTTTGAACGACATGTCGATGCTGTAGTGCTGCTCGGCGATGATATGGTCATCGCGCGTGATGGCGACAAAATAGGGCAGGCTGAGGGTGGCGCTGTGGTTGGCCGGGCCGCTGGTGGCGGCAAAGCCGACCTGGAAGCTGAGCGCGAGCAGATGTTTTTTGGCCCTGAGATTGCACGCCCCGGCGACGCCGGTGATCTGCGCCTGGGTGATCTGCGCCGCGACACCGGTCTGGCCGGGCAGGAATTCCGTGAGGCTGCTCGCCTGTTGCAGCACGGCCACCTGCGGACAGAACATCGGCGGCGGGTTTGCCGGGGTAGTGGCGCAGCCAGCCAGGGCGGTGAGGGTGAGCAGGGCGAGGAGTGGGGTGGAGAAACGTTTCATGCGCCTCCCTTGCCAGAATTTTTCGGCGCGGTCATCTACATGCATGGCGGTTTATACGGAAGTGACGGACGAGGCCCTGGAGGCGTTTGTGGCGGGCTATGACATCGGCTCCGTCATCGCGTTCCGCGGGATCGCCGAGGGGGTGGAGAACAGCAACTATGCCCTGAAGACCAGCCGGGGCGATTTTATTCTCACTTTGTATGAAAAGCGGGTCGCGCCGGAGGATCTGCCGTGGTTTCTGGGGCTGATGGAGCATCTGGCGGCGCAGGGACTCTCCTGCCCGCTGCCGGTGCGGGCCAGGGATGGCGCGAATCTGAACCCGCTCGCCGGGCGAATTGCAGCGATCACGACGTTTTTGCCGGGCGTGTGGCCGCGCCGGGTCGGGGTGGCGCATTGCGAGCGGCTGGGGGCGGCGTTGGCGCGGCTGCATCTGGCGGGGGCGGGTTTTGCCCCGCGGCGGCGTAACGCGCTGGGGCCGGACGCCTGGCCGGGGCTGCTCGAAAAGTCCCGCATTGCCGCCGAGGAGGTACAGGTGGGCCTGGGGCCTGAATTACGGCACGCACTGGCCGGGATTGTCGCGGGCTGGCCGCAGGGGTTGCCGGTGGGGCATATCCACGCGGATTTATTTCCCGATAACGTGTTTTTTCTGGACGGTGAGGTCTCGGGGTTGATCGATTTCTACTTCGCGGCGACGGATATCTACGCCTATGACATCGCGATCTGCCTGAACGCCTGGTGTTTTGAACGTGATTTCAGCTTTAATTTCACGAAGTCCAGCGCCCTGCTGCGCGGCTATATGGCGCAACGGGGCCTGAGTGCGGCGGAACTGGCCGGCCTGCCGGTGCTGGCGCAGGGTGCTGCGATGCGGTTTTTGCTCACCCGGCTCTATGACTGGCTGAATACGCCGCCCGGCGCACTGGTGACGCGCAAGGACCCGCTGGATTATGCGCGACGGCTGCGGTTTCATCTCTCGGTGCGCGACGGAACTTCCTATGGCGCCTGAATGGGTCGAGATCTGGACCGATGGTGGCTGCAAGCCCAACCCAGGACCTGGCGGCTGGGCGGCGATTCTGAAATTCCGCGAGACCGTGCGCGAACTCTCAGGCGCGGCGGTGGAGACCACCAACAACCGCATGGAGCTGACCGCCGCCGCCGAGGCGCTGGGCGCGCTGACCCGGCCCTGCCGCGTGGTGCTGTATACGGACAGTGAATATCTGAAAAACGGGATCACACGCTGGCACGCCGGGTGGGTGCGCCGGAACTGGCGCAGCGCGGCGGGCGACCCGGTGAAGAACATGGATTTGTGGCGGAGAATTCTGGAGGCCGTGAAGCCGCATGAGGTGGAGTGGGCGTGGGTGCGCGGGCATTCCGGCAACCCGATGAACGAGCGGGCCGATGCGCTGGCGACACTGGCGCGCGAACGGCTATGATAGGCCTGCTTATCGGGGCAGGCCGAGCCGGGCGCTGATGAATTTATGGATCGCGAAGAAGCGCCGCGCCAGGCCACTGTTTCTGCTCCATAGCAGCCGCCGCGAGAGATCGCGCACGGGGCGGATGCGTACGGCCACCCATTCCCGTCCGCGCATGAGCTGGCGATGCAGCCGGGCGAACCAGCGCACCGAGAGCAATTTCTCCTCGCAGCTCTGATAGATCCAGACCTCCATCAGCGTGGCCGTGCCCTTGATGAAGATGCCGACCAGCAGGGCCGCCACCCAGGCGCGATGGACCAGAAGGTCAGACGCCCAGAAACCACCCGCATGGCTGAACAGTTCCGGCACCAGGAACAATGGCAGCACGGCCCAGGGTGGCAGCCGGTGCAGGCTGTTCTGGATGCTGCGCACCAGCGGGATGCGCGCCGCCTGGCGCAGCAGCGTTTTGGCGCCGACCCAGAAGAGTTGCTCCACGATGACATAGAGCAACGCCGGAGGCAGCAGCAATATGTCGCGCAGCAGGCGAACCCAGCGTCGGCGCGGTGGTTGTACGGATGGCGTGGAGGCGGGCATCCGCGCGGTGTAGCATGGGCTCTATGCC
>JAJZGI010000091.1 GCA_021798575.1 Pseudomonadota bacterium
ATTATAACGCTGTCGGTGTTGTGCTGCTGTATCTGCGCACCGCGGGCCGGTCGGTGGATAGCAAGAGATGGGGCGGGGCCTCGGTGTCGCCGGCACCGGGTCATGGCCGCGCTCGTTACCGGGGGATGCTCGATGTGGGGGGATAGCGCCCGCGCGGAGCGCACCGCGACGCAATATCTGCCCTATATCGGGCATATCAGGCCGCAGACTGTGTTGCTGGAAAGCGGGGCGCTGCTTGCGATGGGGCATGTTGAAGGCCAAGCGTTCGAGCTGGCTGATCATGCGCTGCGTAATGCAAGGCTGCGGCTGCTGAACACGACCTACCGCAATCTCGCCGATGATAATATCACCATCCATACGCATCTCATCCGCCATGCCGATCTGGCCGCCGCACCTGCCCGCCAGTTCCGCTCCGGCTTTGCCCACGCGCTGGACGCCGCATACCGCGACAAGGTGCTGGCGGGCCGGCTGTACCGGAATGATTATTTTATCAGCTTGCTGATCTCGCCGCGCAGCCCGCTCGGGCCCGGCATGGCCAGAAGATGGGCGCGGCTCGGGCGTAAATCCCCGGAAGCGGCGGAGGGGCTGGCGCGAGAGTTAGAGGACCAATGGCTCGTTTTGGCCAACGGGCTGGAAGGGTTCAGAGTCCGGCGCCTTGGTGTGTATGAGCGGGATGGGATCGCCTTCTCGGAAATCGCCGAGGCGCTGCGACTGATCATCACTGGCAGGCCGCTGCCGGTGCCGGTCGTCTCCGGGCATCTTGGTGATTCGATTTACACCGATCGGGTCATTTGCGGGCGGCGGGGCATCGAAATCCGCGCGCCGGATAAGAGCTTGTTCGGGACGGTTTTCTCCTTTCGGGAATATCCGGCGAAAACCCGGCCGGGGATGTTGAACACGCTGCTATCCGTGCCGTTCCCCATCGTGCTGGCACAATCCTTCGCCTTCGTCACCCGTGCCCAGGCGCAGGACCGGCTGTCTTTGAAATCCGCCCAGATGCTGGGCGCGCAGGACAAGGCGGTCAGCCAGATCGCCGGGCTGGAGGAAGCAGCGGATGCCCTGGCGTCCAATGAATTTGTCATGGGCGCGCATCACCTCTCGCTAGCGGTCTATGGGGATAGTTTAGCGGCGGTAGAGGAGCACGCGGGGCGGGCGCGCGGGCGGTTGGCCGATGCCGGGGCGGTGGTGGTCGAGGAGCGGCTGGGGCTGGAGGCGGCCTTCTGGTCGCAACTCCCGGGTAATCTGGAATGGCGCACGCGACCCGGGGCGATCAACTCCCGCAATTTTGCCGGACTATCCAGCTTTGATAATTTCCCCGGGGGTGAGGAGCGCGGACATTGGGGGGGCCCCATCGCGCGGTTCCGCACCGATGGTGGCACTGCCTATGATTACATCCCACACGTGGCCGATGTGGCGATGACGATTATCTTCGGACCCATCGGCTCCGGCAAGACCGCGCTGCTGATGTTTCTGTTGGCGATGTTCGAGCAGGCGATGGTGGAGGAAAATACCCCATCGGGCCGGGCTGGCTCGGTGGTGTTTTTCGATAAGGACCGGGGCGGGGAATTGCTGGTGCGCGCCACGGGCGGCACCTATCTCGAATTGCGGCGCGGTGAGGCGTCAGGGTTGGCGCCGCTGCGTGGGCTGAATAACACCGAGGCCGATCGGGATTTTCTGCGGGGCTGGCTGATCGCGCTGGTGCAAAGTGACGGCAAAGGCGGGCTGAGTCCGGAGGAAGAGAAGCGCCTGGAGCGTGCGATCACCCGGCAGATGAGCATGCCGGAAGAGTTGCGTTCGCTGGCTGGTTTGCGGGAATTCCTCGGCCATGCCAACCCAATGGGGCTCGGTCCTCGCCTTGAGAAATGGTGCCGGGGAAATGCGTTGGGCTGGGCGTTCGATGGAGAGCGCGATGAAGTGCGCCTCGATGGCGCGATCACCGGCGTCGATATGACCCAGCTGCTCGAACATGACGAGGTCTGCGCGCCAGCAGGGGCTTATCTGCTCTATCGTGTGACACAAATCCTCGATGGGCGGCGCGTCGTGCTGAGTATCGATGAATTCCGCTTCTACCTTAAAAACCCGCAATTCGCGGCGGTGGTTGATAATCTTTTGTTGACGGTGCGCAAGAGCAATGGCGCGGTGTTTCTTTCATTGCAGATGCCCGAGCATATTCTGGAGAGCCCGCTGGGGCCGTCGATCGTGGCGCAATGTCAGACCAAGATCATGTTCCCGTCGCCGACAGCGGACCGCGCGGTTTATATTGACGGCCTCAAATGCACAGAAGGGGAATATCGCGCGGTGCGCGAAGAAATGGCGGTCGGTAAGCGCCGCTTCCTGCTCAAGCGAGAGCAAGCCAGCGTTATTTGCGAGTTCGATCTCGGACAGATGCGCGATTATGTCGCCATCCTTTCCGGCCGGGCGAATACCGTGCGCTTTGCCGAAAGATTGCGCCGCGAACTGGGTAATGAGCCAGACAAATGGCTGCCGGAATTTTTTCGTTCCTACCATAACGCCAAGGACTGACAGGAGGATGATGTGAATCCGAATAGACTTGCATATGTGGTTGTGAGCGCCGTAGTGATGTTGAGCCTTGGCGTCGCGCCAGAGGCCGCCGCGCAAATGGCGGTGATCGACAGCGCCAATCTGGGGCAGAATATCCAGACCGCGGCGCAATCTGTCATCGCGGTGGAGCAGCTCAAGGCGCAATTGTCCCAGCTTGAGCAGACCTATCAGATGTTCACCAACCCCACCAATGTCATGAGCATGGCGGCTGGAATGGAGAACCAGTCCATCGAAAACCCGATGCCCATGGCGAATGCGATGGCGGGGCTGGTCGGAGGAGCAACCGCGCCGTCCGGTGCGGCGGCAAGCTATTTTAACCAGAACCATGTTTTTGCACCAACGGATGGTTCGGCCGCGAGTGCGCAGTTGAACGCCAATGGCAATGCCATCGCGAATATCGAAGGAATTGCATCTACGAATCTCGCCGCGATTCAACAACGCATGCAGGATTTGCCGAATCTGGAATCGGATTTGAACGCCGCCACCTCCATTACCCAGGTCGATGCGATCAATGGCCGCATCGCGGCGGAAGCGCCGTT
>JAJZGI010000063.1 GCA_021798575.1 Pseudomonadota bacterium
GCGTAGCGATCAAACCCAGCCGTCGAAAATGTCGTCTGCTTCAATGCTGCCCCCTGCCCATGCAGGAGTAGTGTACAAAATTCAAAACGAACAGGGAATCATAATGTTATGCAGAGGTTCCTTAGATTTTTTCCCAGCCGGTTTCACCCTGCTGCCAGTAGGTGAGGCTGTGCCCGGCGGCTTTGGCCTCCCGCCAGCGGGTGCGGGCGGCCGCGACCTCGGCCTCGCTATTGCCGTTGAACAGATCGAACACCCGCTCATACGCCGCGATGCCCGCCGCCGCGCCGCCGATGCGGAACAGAAAATTGGCACCCTCCGGGTTGTGGTCCTCCAGCGTGAGGAGGATGGGCTGCCATTGCGGGTGCGCGCTGGTGGGCGTGCCGTGGGGCAGCCAATCGGGCTTCTGGCTCAGCCATAGGACTTTATCCAGCGCTTTGAGGCTGTCGGCATCCGGGCAGACGACCAGGGCGCGGGCGTTGGCCTGGAGGCTGCGCCCGAGCAGTGGTGGCAGGGCGGCCGTGATGTCGCTGCGCGTGAGGTGGTAGAACCCGACTTCGGTCATTATTCGATGAGGATGCGCGGCGCGGCGCGGGCGGGCTGGGCCAGCCTGTCGATGATCTTCGCGGCGATGGCGTGGAAGGCGAGTGCGGCCTCGCTGGCGGGGGCGGCGGCGGTGATCGGCGTGCCCGCGTCGCTCGTCTCGCGGATCGCGATTTGGAGCGGGATCTCGCCCAGGAAGGGCGCACCGGTGCGCCCGGCCTGCGCCGCGGCGCCACCGTGGCCGAAGATGTTGCTGTGCTCGCCGCAATGCGGGCAGGCGAAGTAGGACATGTTCTCGACGATGCCCAGCACCGGCACATTGACCTGCTCGAACATTTTGATGCCGCGCCTGGCGTCGATGAGGGCGATGTCCTGCGGGGTGGAGACGATGACCGCACCGGCGAGATTGGCCTTTTGCGCGATCGTGAGCTGGGTGTCCCCGGTGCCGGGGGGCATGTCGATCACCAGCACGTCCAACTCGCCCCAGGCCACCTGGGTGAGGAGCTGGTTGATGGCGCCCATGACCATCGGGCCGCGCCAGACCATCGCGGTCTCCTCCTCCACCAGAAAACCGATGGACATGCAGGCCAGGCCCCAGGCGTGCAGGGGCAGCATCTTGCCGTCCTGCACCTCCGGTTTGGCCGCCAACCCCAGCATTCGCGGCAGTGAGGGGCCATGGACGTCGGCGTCCATCAGGCCGGTTTTCAGCCCGTTTTGGGCGAGTGCCACGGCGAGGTTGACCGCGACGGTGGATTTGCCGACGCCGCCCTTGCCGGAGGCCACGGCGATGACGGATTTGACACCCGGCAGGACAGCGGGTGCGGCGGGTGCGGGGGTCGGTGCGGGCTTGTGCGCCGTGAATACGACGGCGGCGTTTTTGACGCCGGGCAGTGCGGCGAGTTTGGCCTCCACCTCGCGGCGCAGCGGCTCCAGCGTGGCTGCCTCCTCGCGCCGGATGGACAAAGTGACCTGCACCAGGCCGTCCGCCACGTGCACGCCGTCCAGCATATTTTTCAGATCGAAGCCCGCCAGGGCGGTCCGCACGTCATTCTCGGTCATGCGCTGTGGTTTAGCCCACGGCTGGCATCTGTCCAGCCTCTTGCGAAGAAGCCGCAAGGACCGCAGACTTGGGCGCATGAGATTATTCACGCCATTGCTGTTCGTGTTTCTGGTTTTCGCTGGTTTCGCGGGGGCGCAGACCATGCCGGCCTCCCTCGCGGCGCTGGCGGCGCGGGTGATGCCCGCCGTGGTGAGCGTGGCCAGCACCGACCCGCAGAATACGCCCGCGGACAGCGGCACGGATGATGGCGACGACGTGGATGCGAGCTTCTCCGGCGTGGTGCCGCCGCCCAAGGCCGTGGAGGCGCTGGGCTCGGGATTCGTGATCGACCCGGCGGGCTATATCGTCACCAATAATCATGTGATCAGTGGGGCCGCCAGTATCGAGGTGACGTTCCAGGATGGGACGATTCTGCCCGCGACGATCGTGGGACGCGACACGGACGCGGATTTGGCGCTGCTGAAGGTGGATGCGGGGCATCAGCTTCCGTTCGTGCACTTTGGCGACTCCACCAAATTGCGGGTGGGGGATTGGGTGATGGCGATCGGCAATCCGTTCGGGCTGCCGGGCAGTACCTCGGCCGGGATCGTGAGCGCGCTGCATCGTAATATCAATGAGAACACCTATGATGATTTCATCCAGACGGACGCGACCATCAACCGGGGCAATTCCGGCGGGCCGCTGTTTGATATGAACGGCAATGTCATCGGCGTGGATACGGCGATCGAATCGCCCTCCGGTGCGTCTGACGGGATCGGCTTTGCCATCCCCTCTGAGATGGTGGCGCCGGTCATGCAGGCGCTGCGGACCACCGGCGCGATGACGCGCGGCTGGCTGGGCGCCTCGACCGAGCATGTGACGCCGGAGATTGAAAAATTATTGCAACTGCCGAATGCGACGGGCGCGCTGGTGGGCGCGGTGGCGGAAGGCAGCCCGGCGGCGGGCAAGCTGCGGCCCGGTGACGTGGTGGTGGCGCTGGCGGGCGTGCGTATCCGCGATACCCGCGCTCTGTTCATCCGCACGGCGGAGATTCCGGCGGGGCATAGTGCGGTGGTGCGGTTCTGGCGGGACGGCACCGAGCAACAGGCTGTGTTGCGGATCAGCGCGCCGCCCGCCGCGCTGAACGACAGGGTGCGGCGTGTTGGACCGGGTGCGGCGAAAAATGTGGACGTGGCGGCACTCGGCCTGAGCGTGGCGGCGCGGCCGGTGGATGGCGCGCTGCGCGTGGTGACAGCGACCGGGGCGGCGGCGAAGGCGGGGATTGTGGTGGGGGACCGGGTGGAGCAGGTGGACGGCAATGATGTGGCGAGCACGGCGGCATTGCAGGCGCAGGTGAAGCGGCTGATGCAGGCGTATCTGCCGGTGGCGGTGCTGCTGGTGAGCGGTGACGCCGCCGATGGGACCGACCCTGGGCCGCGCTGGGTGGCGGTGAGGATGACGCCGTGAGGCTGAACGTGAATGAGCATCTGGCCGAGGCGGAGCGGATATGCGCGGGCAATGGCGCGCAGCTCACCGCGCTGCGCCGCGCCGTGCTCACCTTGATTCTGGAGTCTGAATCCCCGCCGACCGCCTATAGATTGCTCGACCAGCTGCGGGATGTGCGCAAATCCGCTGTGCCGCCCACGATCTATCGCGCGCTGGAATTTTTGTTGCAGAATCGGCTGATCCATAAGATCGAGCGGTTGAATGCGTTTGTTGCGTGCACGGGGGCGGACCATGCGCACGCTTTGGTGCAGTTTCTGATATGCGGGAAATGCGGGACCGTGGCGGAGATCGAGGATGACGAGGTGGCGGTTGCGTTGCGCCGGGCGGCGCAGAACGCCGGATTCCACCCCAGCCGGGCGCTGGTGGAGTTGGAAGGCGTGTGCGCCGTCTGCTGTGGAACTGAAAATTAGGAGAATGGAATGGCGGAGATGATCAAACCGATTATCGGGATCATTGGCGGGTCGGGGCTGTATGATGTCGAGGGCTTGAGCGATCTGCGGCGCGAGCGGATCGAGACGCCGTGGGGCGCGCCCTCGGGCGACCTGCTGGTGGGTGAGATGGAAGGGGTGAAATGCGTGTTCCTGTCCCGCCATGATGCCGGGCATCGGCTCTCGCCCTCCGAGATCAACTACCGCGCCAATATCGATGCGATGAAGCGCCTGGGTGTGACGGATATACTCTCGCTCTCCGCTGTGGGAAGCCTGAAGGCCGAGTTGCCGCCGGGACATTTCGTGATCGTCGACCAGTTCATCGACCGCAGCTTCGCGCGGGAGAAGAGTTTTTTCGGGGATGGGGTGGTGGCGCATGTCTCGATGGCGCACCCGGTGTGCCCGCGGCTGGGTGATGCGCTGGAAGGTGCGGCCGGCGCGCTGGGGCTGCCGGTGACGCGCGGCGGGACGTATCTGGTGATCGAGGGGCCGCAGTTCTCGACGCTGGCGGAGAGCAATTTGTATCGGAGCTGGGGTTGTTCCGTGATCGGGATGACCAACATGCCCGAGGCGAAGCTGGCGCGCGAGGCGGAGATTTGTTACGCGACCGTGGCGATGGTGACGGACTATGACTGCTGGCACGAGGAGCATGACGCGGTGAGTGTCGCCTCCGTGGTGAAGGTGATGCAGGAGAATGGGGCAAAGGCGCGGGATTTGCTGAGAAAAGTGTTGCCAAGGCTAGGGTTGGCGCGGGGATTGTGCGAGGCGGGGTGTGACCGGGCGCTGGAGCATGCGGTGATTACGGCGCCGGGGGCGCGGAACCGGGAGACGCTGGAGCGGCTGAGTGTGGTGGCTGGGCGGGTGCTTTAATTACGATATCGTAATGATATGGGCGTGTTTGGGTGGTGCGACGCTTAGAGGTAAAAATCGCGGGGGTTGAAGAACTGGCGGGCGGCGAGTTGGGCCTCGGCGGGCGTCATCACTCTGGGTGGGGCCGGGCGCCAGATTCTTCGCGGGGTTTTTGAGCGTGGTGGCGGGGTTTTTGGGGCTTGGAGCTCGCGTTTTATGCGCGGCCTTGATGGCAGCTTGAGGCAGGGTGGCGGTTTGATGCCCAGCATGTGGCACAGTGGGCGGATGCTGCGCGCGAGCATCGGGTGGCTCGTGATGAGGGATTGGGTCTCGGGCTCATCCAGCAAAATGAGCAGATGGCTGCGCATGGCGCTGATATCGGAGCCGGGGAACATGAAAGCGAGCCAGCCGAAGTTGGTGGGCGGGTAGAATTCAGCCGTGGTGGGTTTTGGTGGGTTGGTGGGTGGCGTGCGGGGTGTGGCGCGCGCCGGGCGCGGTGGGAGCGGCCCGCGCGCCATGAGGACACGCAGGCGGTCCATCAGGCGCGTTAAGCGGCGCGAGAGTATCTGGCACAATGAGACCGGCATTTTGACGCGCGGGGCGAAGATGGTGAGGCTCTGCGCCAGGTTTGCCACGATGCGGGTGATGCGGTTACTGATGGAATCGCCGGACATACCGTTATTTATAATGACATTACGTGGGGATGTCAAGGGGAAAATTGCGGGCGTTTTTTTTGGGTTTTTTGGTTGGCGAAAGGATGGATCGCTTCGTCATGCTGCGCATGACTCGCGATGACGGGGTGGGAGTGGTTGGGGGCTGCGCATGACGCGCAACGACCGGGAGGTTTCGGCTTATCGTTCCCGGGTGAAGGTTTGTATATTTGCGGGTTTTTTGGGGATGGAAACACGGTCGATCCGCAGGGTTATCAGCGCCAGAGTCCAGGCGTTGCGGAACTCGCCGGCCTTCAACTGGCCGAGAAACCGATACAAGAAATTCCAGGTGATCGGCAGCAGTGGCAGCGGGGCGTAGGTTCGGTGGAAGCGCATCGCGCTCTCATTGAAATAGCGGATGATGTTACGCCCGGATTTACCGGCGCTGGCGGAGACGGCATGGCGAACGTGGCTGTTTGGCGCGACGGCCAGGCGCCAGCCAGCCCGGCGCAGGCGGAAACATAGGTCTGCATCCTCCCAGTACAGGAAATATTTTTGATCAAAGTCCCCGATTGCATCGAGGGCTGAGCGCCGCAGCAGCAGCGAGGCACCTGAGAGAAACTGCATTTCCGCCAGGTTGCGGCTGCGGCGAACCTGCCCGGTGGTAAAATTCACCACGCCGCCATTATAGCCTTCCCCTAATTCTGGCCCGGGACCCTCGTGCATCATCGAGCCCGCTGCCGCTACCAAAACATTATCGCGCATGGCTTCCACCAGCGCATTCAGCGCGTCGGGCTCGGGCCGCGCGTCGTTGTTCAGGAGCCAGATGAAGTCTACCCCCCCCGTTGCGAGAGCGTAAGTAATTCCCAGATTACACCCGCCGCCAAAACCGAGATTAAGCGGGCTCTCGATCAGGACATCGCAATTTTCGGCCTCTCGCAGCACGGCGGCGGAGCCATCCTGCGAGCCGTTTTCTACCACGATGGTGAGCGGCCTTGGGCCATTCAGTTGGCTGATCGCTTCCAGGCACTCGCCTGTATCCTCAGCACCACGCCAGTTCACCAGAATCACGGCGGTCTCGGGCATTATTTTCTCCTCACCAGCAGCCTCGTGGCGGCGTATAGACGGGAATGATGCGCGAGCTTCTGCCAGGGCACGAATACCGGCTGTGGCAGTGCGAGAAGCAGCGACGCAGCAACCGCCGCAGCGCGAGACAGATAGGGCTGCAGCGCGTGCAGCCCCTGGCGCGCCAGCGCCATGCGCTCGGCATTTCCCACTGCCGCACCCTGGCGATAGATGCCGGAAAACAGCCAAAAAAAACGTGGCGCGATGAGGGCGTGCAGATGTTCCGGGTGTGCGCGCTCCAGAATATGGAAATAGCGCAACCGACTTGTATCCATCCGAGGTGAGAACGATGCGCTGACGCCCGTGCTGCGCCAGCGCAGCAACGGTGTAGGGATGAAGCGGCAGTTGTGCGAGAGGTAGAAGCGGCGGAACAGATCATCGTCTTCACATCCGGCCAGGGATTCATCGAACCCGCCGAGTTCAAGAAATACACTCCGGCGCATCAACATCGCGCTGGGCATCACGAAACAATCCTGGCCGATCACCTGCGCCAGCGAGGTTTTTGGGTGCGTGCCGCGCTTTGTGGTGCGAAAAAATGCCGGATGATCCATTGTGCCAGCTTCGTTCATGCGGTCCACGTCGCAATACACAAAAGCGCTGGTGCCATCGGCAATTTCCGCTAGGCAGATGGCGAGAAATTCCGGGTACCATTGGTCATCCTGGTCGATGAAGGCGAGATATTCACCATGGGCGATGCTAGCACCGTGATTGCGAGCGACGGATTGTCCCGCGTTCTCCTGCCGGGCCCATTTGATCCGGGGGTCATTGAATTGTGCGCGCAGCTTTGTGTAATCCTCCGTTGAGCCGTCATCGATGATGATGAGTTCAAAATTGCCCTGGCTTTGGGCCAGCACGCTGGCGATGGCACCGGGCAGATAATCAAGATGTCCAGAGAGCGCATTGAACACCGGCAGGACGACGCTGACCTCAGCTGGCATGTCAGACATTTGTTGCGCGCGAGGCGGTCATCGTGATGAATTCCGAATGTTCCGAAATGCCGTTATGGCGGCGGCTGGCTTGTGCCCCGGCGGCGAGAATTTCAACCGGTGGCGTGTTAGTGGCGGCGGGAGGCAGGCGCGCCGCGATTTTCCAGCTTGCCGTGAAAGACGATACCGCCGAATTCTCGAGGCTGTGCCATTCGATGCCGGTGAAACCCGCCTGTTGCAGGGTGGCGCGCAATGCATCGGGCGTGAACATCACCAGATGCCGGGGTGGCTCCAGCAGGCGACAGTCGGGGCCGAATTGTTCGTGCGAGGCACCGAGCAGGTTCGGCACCTGCACCCATACGCGCCCGCCGGGGGATAGGATGTTGTAGATTTCGCGCAGGGCGGCCAGAGGGTTGTGCAGATGCTCCAGCACATGGTTGAGCGTGACGTGGGCGAAATGTGACGGCGGCAGGCTCATGCCGGGCAGCGGCTTGTTATGCACGACCAGCCCCTGGGCGCGGGCGCGGGCGGCGGCGGTTTCATCCAGTTCCGTGCCCTGGACCTCATAGCCCAGCCGATCACGCGCGAGCAGCATGAAGGCGCCGTTGCCGCAGCCGATATCCAGCAGGATTTCACCTGGGCGTGGCGCTGGCAGATGCCGGACCATTGCCGCGGCGTCCCGCGTTTTATCCGGCCGCAGCGCGAAGGCCAGCCGCCCGAGGGGCAGCGCCGGGCGTATGTGGTAGGAAAAACGCGCGTTCAAAAAATCATTCAGCATGGCCTGCTTGAGGCGGGCTTCGCGGCTGGGCTGGGCTGATTGCGGGGCCAGGGTTTGGTTGTGGGTGTAATAGACCGCATAGGCGCGGCTGATGGAGCCTGGGGTTGGTCGAGGGTCCAGGTAGCCGGCGCCACAGGTGTCGCAGCCCCAGAGCTGCCAGCGGCCAGGGGCTGTGAAAAAAATCCGGTCGGCCAGGTTTTCATGCAGGAGGTGGCGCTGGCCGCCGCCACAGAGCGGGCAGGCACCCAGTGTCTCGATATCCTGGGCGGGCCAGGGGGTTTCATTCAACGCCATAGGTTCCTCAGGGTAAAATCAGGCACCAGCCTGTAGGCCCAGAGGGCGGCGAGGACCAGAACCGCCAAGCCTGGCAGCCACAGAATGGCGGGGCTGAGTAGCCATGCAAGCACGAGCGCTCCCAGGACCAGCAGCAGGCCCGGCCAGAGGGTGCGCAGCGCGCCACCCAGACCGGCCAGCAGGAATACCGCCAGTGCATCGCCCACGCAGCGTAATGACCACGCAATGGCGGCACCGACCAGCCCATAAAAATGCAGGCCGAGCCAGAGCATGGCGATGAACAAGGGAAGCTCCAGCAGGTGCAGCCAGGCGGTGCGGGCGGCGGCGCCGCCGGCTTGCAGATGCGCAAACGGCACATAGGCCAGGCCGTTGGCCCAGACGCCGACGAGCAGGAGGAGCGCAACCGGCGTGGCGTGGCTGGCAAAGGCAGCGCCGACCCAGAGCCGCATGAACAGCGGGATGGCCAGCGCCCCGGCCAGGATGATGGGCGTGAAAACGGCGGCCAGCGTGGCGCTGGCGCGAGCAGCCAGCGCGGCGGACTGTGCCTGCTCCGACTGTGAGAGGCGCGGGAACAGGCTGGTGGAGACCGCGCCGGGGAAGATGCCAGCGCGATTCACCAGATTATAGGGCACGGTGTAATAGCCCACGGCGACGACGCCCAGGCTGGCGGCGATCAATATCCGGTCCAGCGCGACCAGCGCGTTGCCCGCCAGGCTGGAGACCGATATCCAGCCGCCGTAGCGCAGCAACGGGGCGATATGCCGCCGGTGTATCGCCAGCCCGCCCGGCGTGATCGGCAGTGCCAGTTGCACGCAGGCCAGCGTGCCGAGTGTGCCGAGCACGCGGGCCAGCACCACGGCGGGGATGAGCCAGCGCAATGAGGGGCCATGCAGCAGCGCCACGGCGAGCGGCACCGCCTGGAGCAGAATGGCACTCAGGCTGGCGGTGATGTTCAGCAGGTCGAACCGCTGGCGACCCTCCAGCGCGCCCAAAAAAACCCCGTTGAGGGTGAACAAAGGCACGGCGCTTGCGATCCAGATCGGCGCGTTGCGCATCTCGGGCATCAGGGATGCCGGGATTTTTAGCCCGTGGTGGAGCAGCCAGGGCAAGGCGGCGTAGAGCACCATCGCCCCGACCATGCCGACGCAAAAATTGAGGAAGGTGGCATTCATGAAAACCTGGCTGCGCGCCTGGTTGGTGGCGTTGTGCAGCCGGGCGACATGGTAGGCGGTGGCGCGGGCCAAGCCGAGGTCGAACAGGCCGAAATACCCCACGACGAGCCAGACGAGGGCCAGCACGCCGTAGCGCGCCACGCCCACCACGTGCAGGTAGACCGGTACGATGGCGAGGCTGAAGGCGATGGGCACGAGCGCACCCGCCAGATTTTGCAGCGTGTGGCGTTTGATGCTCATGGATGGGCGTTTCGCGCGTCCCGGGGTTTATCGCAAGGGGCGGGGGATGACGGCGGTTTAATATCGTTGGGGCTTTTGGCGCGGGCGGGGACTCACAAATTGTACCCGACAGGAGTGCGCCATGAAAAATGTTTTTATCCTTCCGCTGATCGTGTGTTTGGCCGTGCCCGGCGCGGCTTTCGCGCAGACCACCACGCAGAGCAGCACGAGCACGACCTCGGCCTTGCCGCCCGCGCCGGTGATGCCGCCAGCGCCCGGGGTGCTGAGCACGACGAAGACGGTGCGCTCGGTCAGCCCGAATGGCGATGCTTATGAGTCGACCAAAACCACCTATGGCAATGGAAGTGGTGCGGCGAGCCAGAGTACGTCTGTCAGTGTTGTTCCGCCGCCGCCGGTGACCAGCACGACGACGGAGAAGACGTCGACCATGTCAACATCCAACTGAAGCGGAGCGTTTTATGAAAACTAGTGTGAAGAGAACCCGCGCGGGGCTGGTGGTGCTGCTGGTTGGCGGGGGCGCGCTCGCCGGGTGCTCCAGCCCGCCGCCGCCGCAGACGGTTTCCACCAGCTCGCAGGAGACGACGACGACGCAGACGCCGCCGCCGCCGATGCCGGGCGCAATGCCGGCGCCGATGCCGCCGCCCAGTTCCGGCATGATGCCGGGGCAGAACGGCACAGTGACGACGCGGACGACGAATACGGAGACGACGCCGTAGAGCGCTTTGCGTTATCACGCACGCGCTCTACTGCTTTTTTGCAGAGGCTGATTCACGCTTTTGGTTGCCGCGAAAAAAACGCGTCAACCTCAAACGATCAGGCTCTGGAGCCCGGCGAGTTCGCGGAACTCTGCCTCGCTGAGGATTTTTAAGCCGATTTCGGCGGCTTTTTTGGCTTTTGAGCCGGCGTCCGCGCCGAGGATGATGTAATCGGTTTTTTTGGAGACGGATTCGGTGACTTTGGCGCCGAGGGCTTCGGCGCAGGCCTTGGCCTCCGGCCGGGCCATGGTGAGCGTGCCGGTGAAGACGATGGTTTTGCCAGCGAGCGGGGAATCCGAGGTGCTGGATGTGGCGTCGGTGATCGTGAGGTGGGCTTCCAGCGCATCCAGCGTGTGCAGGTTGTGCGGCTCGGCGAAAAACGCCGCGAGGTCCTCGGCGATGGCGGGGCCGATGCCCGAGATCGAGCCGAGTTCCAGCCTGGCGTCCGACCCGATGATGACGGCCTGGGCCATGTGGGCGCGCCAGTTGGCGTAGCTGCCGTAGTGGCGAGCGAGCAGTTTGGCGTTGTTCTCGCCGATGCGGCGGATGCCGAGTGCGAAGATGAAGCGGGGCAGCGGGATGGTGCGGCGGGCGGTGATGGCGGCGGTGAGTTTGGCGGCGGAGGTTTTGCCCCAGCCGTCCCGCAACGCGATCTCGGCCTCGCGCTCGGGCAGGGTGAAGATGTCTGCTACGGATTTGAGCAGGCCGGCGTCGAAGAATTCAATAATGGTTTTGTCGCCCAAACCTTCGATGTCGAACGCGCCGCGGGCGCAGAAATGGATAAGGCGCTCGGTGATCTGGGCCGGGCAGGACAGGCCGCCGGTGCAGCGGCGTATGACTTCGCCTGGCTCACGCATGGCGAGGCTGCCGCAGGCCGGGCAATGGGTGGGGAAGAGGTAGGGCGTGGTGGCCGGGCCGCGCTGGAGCACGCGCAGGATTTGGGGAATGACGTCGCCCGCGCGCTGCAACTCCACGAGGTCCCCGATGCGGATGTCCCGGCGGGCGATTTCGTCCTCATTGTGCAGGGTGGCGTGCTGGACGATCACGCCGCCGACATTGACCGGGGCGAGTTGAGCGCGCGGGGTGAGGGCGCCGGTGCGGCCGACCTGGATCTCGATATTCTCCAGCCGCGTGCTGGCGCGCTCGGCGGGGAATTTCCAGGCGACTGCCCAGCGGGGCGCGCGGCCTGCGAAGCCGAGCCGGGACTGGAGGGCGAGGTCGTCGATTTTATAGACCACGCCGTCGATGTCGTAGGGGAGGTCGCCACGGGTGAGGCCGATGTGGGCCTGGAAATCCGGGGCGGCGGGCTCGTTAAGGCGGGTGGAGAGCGGGTTGACGGTGAAGCCCCAGGCGCGGAGTTTTTCCAGATATTCGCCGTGCGTGGCGGCCACGGGGGCGCTGGAGGAGCCCTGCGCGTAGGCGAACATGGAGAGTTGGCGGCGCGCGGTGATGCTGGAGTCGAGTTGGCGGAGTGAGCCCGCGGCGGCGTTGCGCGGATTGGCGAACTGGCGGGCCTGGGAGTCGTTCAGCGCCAGGAAATCCGCCTTGGTCATGTAGATCTCGCCGCGAATCTCGATGCGCTCCGGGGCGTCCATGGGCAGGGTTTTTGGGAGGGATTGCAGGGTGAGGATGTTCGGTGTCACGTCCTCGCCCTCCGTGCCGTCCCCCCGGGTGGCGGCGCGGTGGAATTTGCGGTTCTCGTAGGTGAGGGAGATCGAGAGCCCGTCGATTTTTGGCTCGGCGATGAAGTGGAGCGCGGTTGCGTCCAGCCCCAGGAAGCGCCGGATGCGGGCGCAGAATTCCGCGAACTCGGCGGCGGAGAAGACATTGTCCAGCGAGAGCATGGGCGAGGCATGGAGCAGCTTGGCGAAGCCGGGGGCGGGTTTTGCGCCGATATCGGCGAGGGCGGCGGCGGCGGCGGCGTATTCCGGGTGGGCGGCGAGGATTTCGGCGGCCTCGCGGCGCAGTTGATCATATTCGGCGTCGGTCATCAGCGGCGTATCCTGGCCGTGATAGGCGGCGTTGGCTTCAGCGATGCGGGCCAGCAGCCGGGTGAATTTTTGCCTCATCGGGCGGCCAGGAGGCTGGCGGCGGCATCGCGCGCGGCGTCCGTGATGATCTCGCCGGCCAGCATCCGGGCGATCTCCTCGCGGCGTTCCGCGCCGCTCAGGACATCCACCAGGGTGACCGCGCGGGCGTCGTCCACGCGCTTGGCCACGCGCAACTGGGCGGTGCCGCGTGCCGCGACCTGCGGGCTGTGGGTGACGACGAGGACCTGCACGCTCTCCGCCACGCGGGCCAGGCGCTCCCCCACGGCGGCGGCGGTGGCACCGCCGATGCCGGAATCCACCTCATCGAAGATCAGCGTTTCCGCCACGCCGCCGCCGGTCAGCACCACCTTAAGCCCGAGCATGAGGCGCGAGAGCTCGCCGCCGGAGGCGATTTTATCCAAGGGCCCTGGGGTTTCACCGGGGTTGGTGCTGATGAGAAACCGCACCGAGTCCGCCCCGCGTGCGCCCCACGCGGCCTCCGGCAGCGGGCTCTGCTCCACGATGAAGCAGGCCCGCTCCAGCTTTAACGGGGGCAATTCCAACGCCAGCGCCGCCATGAGCGCGCCACCCGCCTGCGCCCGCCGGGCGGAGAGCTCCGCCGCGACGGCCATATATTCCGCCCGCCGGGCTGACGTTTCCTGCTCCAGCACCGCGATATCGGCGACGCCGCTCTCCAGGCTTGCGAGGCGCTCGCGCAACTGCGCCAGAAACTCCGGCAGCAGCACGACGGCCACGCCGTGCTTTCGCGCCGCCGCCCGCAGCGCGAACAGCCGCTCCTCCGTGGCTTCCAGCGCGCGCGGGTCATCCTGCGCTTCCGCCGCCAGGCGCCCAAGCCGGTTCTCGGCTTCGGCCAGCGCCTCCTCGGCCTGTTCGATCGCCGCCATGGCGTCGGCGGCCGGGTGCACGCCATTGGGCGCCGCGAGCTTGCCCAGGGCGCGGGCCGCCGCGCGCAGATGCGCGCCGGGGCCCAGTGCGCGCCGGTCCTTCGGCGTGAGTTCCGCCAGCGCCGCGGCGATCGCCTCGGCGCGCCGCTCACCCGATTGCAGCCGCTGGCGCTCGGCGGCCAGCGCGTCCTCCTCGCCGGGTTGCGGGTTCAGCCGTGAGAGTTCATCCA
>JAJZGI010000064.1 GCA_021798575.1 Pseudomonadota bacterium
CCCAGCCCGCCGCCGCGGTGCTGGCCAGCCTGCGCCAAACCATCGCCGAGCGCCTCGGGCGATGATCGCGCCGCGCGCCAACCCGCAGTTGCGCGGCCAGAGCGCGGCGACCGCCACGCTGCACCACGCCGCCACCGCCGGGCGGTTGCACCATGGCTGGCTGATCACGGGCCAACCCGGCATCGGTAAGGCGACCCTGGCGTTCCGCTTCGCCCGCTGGCTGCTGGCCGGGGCAGACAGCCCTGATCTCTCCCTGCCCGAGAGCCATCCGGTGTTCCGCCGTGTCGCCGCCGGCACGCACCCCGATCTCTTCACGCTGGAGCGGCTTTTGCACGAGAAGACCGGCAAGCTGCAAAGCGAGATCGTGATCGACACCGTGCGGGAGACGACCAAAAAGATGCACCGCACGGCCTATGAGGGCGGCTGGCGCGTCGCGATCATCGACGGCGCCGAGAACATGAACCCGCAGACCGCCAACGCCCTGCTCAAACTGCTGGAGGAGCCACCACCCCGCGCCATTCTGCTGCTGGTGAGCGCCGCACCCGGGCGACTCCTGCCGACCATCCGCAGCCGCTGCCGCACCCTGGCACTGGCCCCGCTGGCCGAGCCGGATGTGCTGGCCCTGCTGGCGGACTACGCGCCGGAGCTGGAGCCCACAGCATGCGCCCGGCTGGCCGGACTGGCCGAGGGCAGCATCGGCACGGCGCTGGGCCTGGTGGCGGGTGGCGTCTCGCTGGCTGGCCTGGTGGATGAGGCGCTGGCCAGCCCGGTCGCCCCGCAGCGCGCCCAGAGCATCGCCGAGGAGGTCACCCGGCAGGTGGACGGCACCGATGAGTTCGAGCGGTTTTTCGCCCTGCTGCGGGCCGGTCTGGCCGCGCGCACCCGTAGCATGGCCCGCGCCGGCCAACCGCCTCCGCGGCTTGCGGAGGCGGTTCGCCTCTGGCAGGAGTTGGGCAAGCTCGAGCTCGAGACCATCGGCCTCAATCTCGACAAACGCGCCGCGCTCATCGTGGCGCTCAGCCAATTGCACGGGTCATGACACAGAATTTCTACATCACCACGCCGATCTACTACGTGAACGGCGCGCCCCACGTCGGCCACGCCTACACCATGGCAGCGGCGGACGCGCTCGCCCGCTTCCAACGGCTGGACGGCAAAAACGTCTTCTTCCTCACCGGCACCGATGAGCACGGCCAGAAGGTGGAGGCCGCCGCCCGCGCAGCCGGGCAGGACCCGCAGACCTTCACGGACCATATCGCCCAGGGCTTCGTGGATATCGCCGCCCGCATGAACATCTCGAACGACGACTTCATCCGCACGACCCAACCCCGCCACCGGCTGGCGGCCCAGGCCATGTGGCAACGGCTGGAGGCGGCGGGCGCGATCTATCTCGGCAAGTACGAGGGCTGGTACGCGGTGCGGGACGAGGCATTTTATGACGAGGACGAGACCGCGCTGAGGCCGGACGGCTCGCGCTACGCCACGGCCAGCGGTGCCACCGTCGAATGGGTCATCGAGCCAAGCTATTTCTTCAAGCTCAGCGCCTTCCAGGACCAACTTCTCACCTACTATGGAGCCAATCCCAACTTCATCGCGCCCCCCACCAAGCGCAACGAGGTCATGAGCTTCGTCCGTGGCGGCCTGCGCGATCTCTCCATCTCCCGCACCTCCTTCTCCTGGGGTGTTCCCGTCCCGGGTGACCCGCAACACGTCATGTACGTCTGGCTGGACGCGCTGGTGAACTACCTCACCGCCGTCGGCTACCCGGACGAGGCTGCGGAAAAATTCGCCCTCTGGCCAGCCAACGTCCACCTCGTCGGCAAGGACATCATCCGCTTTCACGCCGTCTACTGGCCGGCGTTCCTCATGGCCGCCGGGCTGCCGCTGCCGGGGCAGATCTTCGTCCATGGCTGGTGGACCATCGAGGGCGAGAAGATGAGCAAATCGCTCAACAACGCCATCGACATCCGGCCCCTGGTCGCGGAATTCGGCCTCGACCCGCTGCGCTACTTCCTGCTGCGCGAGGTGCCCTTCGGCAACGATGGAGATTTCTCGCGCAAAGCATTGATCTCACGGATAAACGCGGACCTCGCCAACGGTCTCGGCAATCTCGCCCAGCGCACGCTCTCCTTCATCGCCAAAAACGCCGGCGGCATGGTTCCATCCCAGGGCGCGCCCACCCCGGCTGACGAAGCCCTGCTGGCCCAGGCCCACGCCCTACCGCCAAAAGTCCGCGGCGCCATCACGCGCCTCGCCTTCCACGAGGCCCTGGACGAAATCTGGCGCCTCATTCGCGCCGCCGATGGCTACATCGACCACCAGGCGCCCTGGGCACTGAAAAAGACCGACCCCGCGCGGATGCACAGTGTGCTGTTCACGCTGGTCGCCGTGCTGCGCAGCGTCGCGATCCTGCTGCAACCGTTCATGCCCGATACCATGCAGCGCCTGCTGGACCAGCTCGGCGTGGCGGCGGACGCACGTCAGATCAAGGCGCTGGACACGCCACTGCGCCAGGGCACGCCGCTGCCCACCCCGGTCGGGCTGTTCCCGCGCTTTGTGGAGGCCTGAATGCTGATCGACAGCCACTGCCATCTGGATTATTTCGACCAACCCGGCGAACAGGCCGAGGTCATCGCCCGCG
The DNA here is from genome assembly GCA_021798575.1 of Pseudomonadota bacterium. Lineage (GTDB taxonomy): Bacteria > Pseudomonadota > Alphaproteobacteria > Acetobacterales > Acetobacteraceae > Acidocella. The sequence goes on from JAJZGI010000064.1 coordinate 2,642, forward strand.
CCGCCATAGCCGGGGTGGCCGAGATGGTGACGATCGGCGTGACCCTCAGCCAGTCCGTGCAAGCCATCAACATCGCCGAACAACACCCCAACGTCTGGGCCTGCGTCGGCATCCACCCCAACCACGCGGCGGATGCGCCACTGGCAACGCCCGATGACATCACGGCGCTGGCTGCCCACCCCAAGGTAATCGGCATCGGCGAATCCGGGCTGGACTATTTCTACGACAAAGCACCGCGGGACATCCAGGCCCTCAACTTCCGCGCCAATATCCGCGCCGCCCAGCGCTCCGGCCTGCCGCTCGCCATCCACGCGCGGGACGCCGATGACGACATCGCGCGCATCCTGGCCGAGGAGCGGGCAGGGGGGCATTTCGACTTCCTGCTGCACTGCTTCTCGTCCGGCCGCAGGCTCGCGGAGGCCGCGCTGGAGATGGGCGGCTATCTCTCCTTCTCGGGCATCATTACCTTCCCAAAATCACTGAAACTGCGGGAAATCGCCGCGATCGTCCCACCTGATCGCCTGCTGGTGGAGACCGACTCGCCCTATCTCGCCCCGGTGCCACACCGAGGTGCCCGCAACGAGCCCGCCTACACCCAGCACACCGCCAAAAAGCTCGCGGAGATCAAAGGAATATCATCCGAGGCGCTGGCGGCATACACCACCGCGAATTTCCGGAAACTCTACCGGAAGGCGGCGTGAAGATCACCCTGCTGGGCGTCGGCGGTTCCGCCGGCTCACCACAGATCGGCGGGCCGGACGGGTTTGGCGATTGGGGCGATCTGGATCAAGCCGAGCCGCGCAACCGCCGCACCCGCGCCAGCATCGTCATTGAAACACCTGAAAATAAACGATTGCTTGTGGATACCGGGCCGGATCTGCGCTTGCAGCTTACCGCCCAGGGCATCGGCCGGATCGACGCCGTGCTCTACACCCACGCCCACGCGGACCATATCGCCGGGCTGGATGAAATCCGTATCCTCAACCGGATACTGGGCGCCCCACTCCCAACCTACGCCAGCGCGGCCACCTGGGCGGAGCTGCGCCAGCGCTTCGACTACGCGTTCAAACCCCTTACGGGCGGGTTTTTCATCCGCCCGGCGCTGCAAGCCCATGAGATCACCCCGCAGCAACCCATTGATATTCTGGGATTAAAAATGTGCCTCATCGACCAGGACCACGGCTTCAGCCGCTCGCTCGGCCTGCGCATCGGCAGCTTCGCCTATTGCACGGATGTCGTGCGGCTGGATGCCCAGGCCATGGCCGCGCTAGCTGGCGTAAGGGTGCTGGTGGTGGATTGCTTCACCCGCGCCGGCGCCCACCCCACCCACGCGCATCTGGCCCAGGTGCTGGAGTGGGTGGCGCATCTGCGCCCGCACCGCACGGTGCTCACCCATATGGGGCCGGACATGGACTACCAGACCCTGCTCAAAACGCTGCCGCCCGGCGTCGAGCCCGGGTACGACGGCATGGTAATGCTCGCATAACTACTCCGCCGCTTTCGCCTTGGCTTTGGGCTTTGCCTTCGGCTTCGCCTTGGCTTTCGCCTTTGCCTTCGGCTTGGCGGCCACCGGCGCGGCCTTCGCCTTCGCCACGGGCTTTTTCGCACCCTTTTTGCCCTTGGGGATCATGATCTTCCCCTTTTCCGCCAGCAGCGCCACCGCCTGCTCGAGCGTGAAATCGCCCAGCTCCACCCCGCGCGGCAGGTTCGCCACCAAATTGCCCCACTGCGCATAGGGGCCAAACCGCCCCTTGCGGGCCACCACCAGCGCCTTGTCCTTCGGGTGCTCACCCAGGTTGCGGATGGAATCCTGCTTCTTGCCGATCAGATCCATCGCCCGGTTCAGCCCGATATGCAGCACGTCGTCATCCCGGTCGAGCGAGGCGAAGATCGCCCCCATCTTCACATAGGGGCCAAATCGCCCAACCCCGGCCTCGATCTTTTCCTGGCTCTCCGGGTGCAACCCGACCAGCCTTGGCAGTGCCAGCAGCCCCAGCGCGTCCTCCAGCGTGAGTCCCTCCGGGTCCATCCCCTTGGTGAGGGAGGCGCGCTTCGGCTTGGCCTTTTTGTCCGCCGGGTCGGGCTCGCCCTGCTGCACATACAGGCCGTAGGGCCCGCGCTTAAGCGTGATCTCCTCGCCCGTCTCCGGGTTCGCCCCCAGCAGCCGCATTCCGTCCCGCAGCGTGTCATCGGGGTTATCTCCGCCGTCGACCGCGAGCTTGCGGGTATATTGGCAGGCCGGATAATTGGAGCAGCCGATGAAACTGCCAAATCGTCCGAGCTTGAGCCCGATCCGCCCAACGCCGCAGGCCGGACAGGCGCGCGCATCGCTCCCATCCTCGCGCGCGGGGAAAAAATGCGGGCCGAGGTCGGCGTCCAGCGCCTCGATCACGTCGGAGATCTTCAAATCCTTGGTCTGCCCCACGGCGGCGGAAAAATCGGTCCAGAACGCCCGCAGCACGTCGCGCCACCGCGCATTGCCCTCGGCGATCTCGTCCAGCTGCTCCTCGAGTGCTGCGGTAAAACCCGGGTCCACATAGCGCGAGAAAAAACTGGTCAAAAACGCCGTCACCAGTCGGCCGCGGTCCTCGGGGATGAATCGCTTCGCCTCAAGCCGCACATAGTTTCGGTCCCGCAGCACGGTCAAAATCGAGGCATAGGTGGAGGGCCGGCCAATCCCCAGCTCCTCCATCTTCTTCACGAGCGATGCCTCGGAGTAGCGCGGCGGCGGCTGGGTGAAGTGCTGGCTCGCATCCACCCGGGCGGTCTGCAACGGGTCGCCCTTGCTGATAGGCGGCAGGATGCGCGCATCGTCATCATCATTTGCCGCATCATCAAGGTCTTCACGGTACAGCTTCAAAAACCCATCGAACGCGACGACCGAGCCGCTGGCGCGCAGCGTCTGGCCCTGGCCATCGCTCATATCAACAGCGGTCTGGTCCAATTCGGCGGACTGCATCTGGCAGGCCATCGCGCGCTTATAGATCAGCTCATACAGCCGGGCCTGTTCCGCGCTCAGCATCCGCGCCACCCGGGCGGGTTTCAGGGCCGCATCGGTCGGGCGGATCGCCTCATGCGCCTCCTGCGCATTCTTCGCCTTGGAGAGATACTCGCGCGGCGCGGCGGGCACATATTCAGGCCCAAAATCGGTCTTTATCTGCGCGCGGATGGCGGTCACCGCCTCTTTCGCGAGCTGCACGCCGTCGGTCCGCATATAGGTGATCAGCCCCACCGTCTCGCCGCCGATCTCCACGCCCTCATAGAGCTGCTGCGCCAGGCGCATGGTCTGCTGCGATGAGAATCCGAGCTTGCGGCTCGCCTCCTGTTGCAGCGTGGAGGTGATGAACGGCGGCGGCGGATGCCTCTTGGTCCGCTTCTTCTCAACCTGCGAGACCGCAAAACGCCCGGCCAGCACGGCGGCCCGCGCCGCGTGCGCCTTGGTCTCATTATTCAGGTCGAACTGGTCGAGCTTCTTGCCCGCAAAATGCGTGAGCCGGGCGGTAAAGGGCGCGCCATGCGGGGTGAGCATCCCGGCCTCGATGCTCCAATACTCCCGTGGCTTGAAGATCTCGATCTCGGCCTCGCGCTCGCAGATCAGCCGCAGCGCGACGGATTGCACCCGCCCGGCGGAGCGGCTGCCCGGCAACTTTCGCCACAGCACGGGGGAGAGCGTGAATCCCACCAGATAATCCAGCGCGCGGCGCGCCAGATACGCCTCGATCAACGGCTGATCCAGCGCCCGGGGTGCCGCCATCGCCGCCTTCACGGCGGATTTGGTGATCTCGTTGAAGGTGACGCGCCGCACCTCCACACCCTTCAGCGCGTTCCTGTCCTCCAGCATGGCGCGCACATGCCAGGAGATCGCCTCGCCCTCGCGGTCAGGGTCGGTGGCGAGATACAGCGTCTTGGCGCCCTTCAGCGCCCGGGCGATCTCCCCCATATGCTTGGTGCCGCGCTCATCGGCCTCCCAAAGCATGGTGAAGTCGTCATCGGGCAGCACCGAACCATCCTTCGCGGGCAGGTCGCGGACATGCCCGAAGGAGGCCAGAACATAAAAGGAATCGCCCAAATATTTGTTGATGGTCTTGGCTTTGGACGGGGATTCGACGACGACGATATCAGTCAACAACCGTTCCAATCATGGGTCAGCGTGGCGTACAACCCGGTTACCGGCGAGGCTCTCCACCCTGCCGGCCAGTTCAAGCTCAAGGAGAACCGCCGTTACGGCGGCAGTGGACAACTGGCAGCGCCGGGCGATCTCGTCAACACCAACCGGGTCGGCGCCGATCAGTAGCGGAACCTCCGTCCGTGCGCGAGCCAGCAGGGCGGCGTCCGCATCCGGCCTGGCCCAGGGTGCCGGCGTCTCGCCAAAACCGGGCGATCCATGCTGGAACATCGGGTCGCGCCCCAGCCCCTGCCTGGCCGGGTGGTCCGGCAGATTGGCGAACACATCCTGCGCTGACTCCGTCAGGTGCGCGCCCTGGCGGATGAGGTCGTTCCCACCCGTGGAGCGCGGGTCGAGCGGCGAACCCGGCGTCGCGAACAATTCCCGCCCAGCCTCAATGGCCAGCCGCGCGGTGAGCAGCGAGCCCGATCGCACCGCCGCCTCCACCACCACCAGCCCCAACACGAGCCCGGCGATGATCCGGTTGCGCCGGGGGAAATGCCGACCCTGTGGCGCGGTGCCCAGCGGCGCCTCCGCCACCACGGCGCCATGCCGGGCGATCTCCTGTTGCAGTCTCGCATTCTCCGGCGGGTAGGGCATATCCAGCCCACCGGCGATCACGGCGATGGTCCTGCCGGTGCGCAGCGCGCCGGTATGCGCCGCCGCGTCTATCCCGCGCGCCAGGCCCGATACAACGCTGAGCCGCACCGCCAGCTCCGCGCCCAAAGCCTCGGCCAGGCGCATCCCGTTGGCGGAGGCGTTGCGCGCGCCCACAACCCCCACGCCGGGCGCGCTCAGCAGCGCCACATCGCCCAGCACGGAGAGTACCGGCGGCGCGTCGGCCAGTTGTGCCAGATACGGAGGATATTTGGGCTCACCCAGAAAAACAAAACGGCCGCCCAGCTTCGCCAGCTGCCTGGCCTCAGTCTCCGCCTCCGCCTGAGTGGGAATTTTCGGCGCATTGGCCCTGCCACCGGCGCGCGCCAGCTCCGGCAGCGCATCGATCGCCTCCATCGCCGTCTCAAACCGGGTCATCAGCCGCCGGTAGGTCACCGGCCCGACCCCCTCGGCGCGAACCAGCCGCAGCCGATCGAGATCGACGGTCAACCTCTTTTGCCAATCCGTGGCTCTTTGCCCGTCATCAACCGGGCAATATTCGCCCGATGCGTCCAGAACACGAGCGCGCCGATCAGCACCGCCAGCAGGCTGGTCTTCCAGGACTGGAAATACCATGCCGCAAAGGGCGATAGCGCGAAGACGGTGAGGGCGGCGACCGAGGACAGCCGCACCACCAGCGCAACGGCGAGCCACACGGCGCAGCAGAACACCCCCAGCGGCCAGCACACGCCAATAAACACCCCAAGCCCGGTCGCAACCCCCTTGCCACCCTTAAAACCCAGCCAGAACGGGAACAGATGCCCCAAAAACACTGAAATCGCCGCCAGAAACACCCCGCCATCCCCATAATACCGGACAAACAGCACCACCGCCGTGCCTTTGAGGGCATCCAGCAGCAGGGTCGCCGCCGCCAGCCCCTTGTTGCCCGTGCGCAGCACATTGGTCGCACCGATATTGCCCGAGCCGATGGCGCGGATATCCCCCAGCCCGGCGGCGCGGGTAAGCAGCAGCCCAAACGGGATCGCGCCCAGCAGATAAGCGGTGACGCACAGCAAAAAAATCGTCATCCGAACACCCGCCGCCCGGCCTTCCAGGTGCCCAGCACCACGCCCTCCAGCGCTCGCCCATCAAACGGCGTGTTCTGCGCCTTGCCCGGCAACTGCCCGGCACTCACGCGCCAGGACCGCTCGGGGTGGAACAGGCATAAATCCGCCGGCGCGCCGCGCGCGATCCGCCCGGCCTCACAGCCCGCCCACGCCGCCGGCCGGCAGGTGAGCAGCGCCAGCGCCTGCACGAGGCTCAGCCCGCCGGACTGCACCTGCGCCAGCGTCACACCCAGCAGCGTCGCCAACCCGGCCCCACCGGGCGCCGCGTCGGCAAAGGGCAGGCGCTTGTCATCCGCATCGCGCGGCTGATGGTCGGAGGCGATGGCATCAATCGTCCCATCCGCCAGCGCCGCCAGCACCGCCTGCCGGTCCGCCTCCGCACGCAGCGGCGGCGAGAGCTTGGCATAGGTCCGGTAGTCGCCGATGGCGGTCTCGTTCAGGTCGAAATAGGGCGGCGCGGTGTCGCAAGTCACCGCCAGCCCCCTGTCCTTGGCCCGGGCGATGAGCACGCAGGCCTCGGCGGTCGTCACATGGGCAAAATGCACGGCCCCACCCGTCAGCTCCGCCAGCCTGATATCCCGCGCGATGCAAATCGCCTCCGCCGCCGCGGGAATCCCGGGCAACCCCATCCAGGTCGCGCGCGGCCCTTCCGTCGCGGCGCCACCCGCCGCCAGCTCGGCATCCTCCGGATGCTGCACGATCCGCATCCCGAACCCCGAGGCATAGGCCAGCGCGCGGCGCATCAACCGCGCCGAGGCAATAACCTTCCCGCCATCGCTCAGCGCAATCGCCCCCGCCGCCTTCAACAGCCCGTATTCCGCCAGCTCCACCCCGGCGCAGCCATGCGTGGCGGCGGCGTAGGGCAGCAGCGTGAGTGTGCCGGTCTCCGCCCCCCGCGCGCTGATCAACCGGACCAGCGCCGGGTCGTCGATGGCGGGCGCGCTATCAGGCAGCACCGCCAGCGTGGTGATCCCACCCGCCGCAGCACCCAAAGCCGCACTGGCGATTGTCTCGCGAACCTCAAACCCCGGCTCGCCCAGGCTGGCGCGGATATCCACCAGCCCCGGGCAGAGCACCGCGCCCTCGGCCTCGATCACCTCGGCCCCGTCGGGTCGCCCCAGGCTGGCCCCGAAATCCGCGATCCTGCCATCTTCAACCAGCAACTCACCCTCAGCCAAACTCTCAGCCTTAGTATCAAAATATCTGATCTTGCGGAATAAAATCAAAACTTCCGCCTCCCGAGCCGATCCAGCACGGCCATCCGCACCGCCACCCCCATCTCCACCTGCTCCCGTATCACCGAGCGCAGCGGGTCATCGGCGACGTCACTATCGATCTCGACCCCGCGATTCATCGGCCCCGGATGCATCACCAGCGCGTCGGGCTTGGCGAACCCGAGCTTCGCGCGGTCCAACCCATAGAAGTTAAAGAATTCCCGCGTGGACGGGATCATCCCACCCGTCATCCGCTCCTTCTGCAACCGCAGCGCCATCACGATATCCGCGCCCGCCAGGCCCAATGCCATGTCATGATACACCTCGACCCCCGGCGCCTCGATCCCGGCCGGCATCAGGGTAGGGGGCCCAACAACCCGCACGAAATTCCCCAGCATGGTGAGCAGCAGAATATTGCTTCGCGCGACCCGCGAATGCGCGATATCCCCACAGATGGCGACGGTGAGCCCCGAGATCCGCCCCTTGCGGCGGCGGATGGTCAGCGCGTCCAGCAGTGCCTGGGTCGGGTGCTCATGCGTGCCATCCCCGGCGTTGATCACGGCGGCGTCCACCTTCTGCGCCAGCAGTGCTGGCGCGCCGGAGCGGTTATGCCGCACCACCAGCAGGTCGCAATTCATCGCATTCAGCGTCGCCGCCGTGTCCAGCAGCGTCTCGCCCTTGGTCACGGAGGAGGTGGAGACGGACATGTTGATCACATCCGCGCCGAGCCGCTTGCCCGCCAGCTCAAAGCTCGTGCGCGTCCGGGTCGAGTCCTCAAAGAACAGATTGATCAGCGTGCGCCCACGCAGCAGATCCCGTTGCGTCTTGCCGGAACGGTTGAGCAGCACATAGCTCTCGGCCAGGTCGAGCAGCGCGGTAACAGCGGGCGGATCAAGCCCCTCGATACCCAGTAGATGCCGGAATTCTGTCATTAAAACGCGCTTAAACCACACTCGCCCGCGTTGTGGGAAGCCCCTTGAATTTCCTTTGTTTAAGGGTCGAATGTTGCTAATGCTCGAACCAAGCAACCCGGAGACCATACCATGCCGCAGTATGAGGCCGCCCGCTCCGACCAGCTCCAGGAGGGCGCGTTGCACGTGGCCCTGGTGCAGGGCCAGTCATTAGCACTCACCCGCGTCGGCGCCGCGCCGCAGGGCTTCCTCAACAAATGCCCGCACATGGGTCTCTCGCTCACGCGCGGAAAGTTGCGGGGAGGGGAGATCACCTGCCCGTTTCATGGTTCACGGTTCGATATCTGCTCCGGCGCCAACCTGGATTGGGTAAACAGCTTCATGGGCCTGCCGCTGCCAAAATGGACCCACGGCGCGCTCGCGATGGGCAAAAAACCCGCCGGATTAACCATCGTGCCGGTGCGCGAGCAGTCAGGCACGGTGTTCGTGGAATTGCCCTAGGCCGCACAACAGCCCCCAGCTGTCATTGCGAAACGCCATGCGCAGCGTGGCGTAAAGCAATCCATTTTTCACAAAGTCCCAAGGGTGACTAGCTCACCGCCTGCATCAGGTACACGGCCAGCGCCAGCCCCAGAATCACGAGCATCGCACTCAGCGTCAAATCCAGCCGCATTCCGGGGCCGGGCTGCGGCTCCGGATTGTCGATCGCCCGGGAACTCCGCCTGAACCGCAGGACCGACAGAAAAATCATCGCAGCCCCAGCCAAAATGAGCGCCAGCCCGGCGACATTGCCAAACGCCTGGCTGGTGGTGGCGTGGAGCTTGTGGCCGAGGCTGGAGGCCGCGATCTTCAACAGAATATCAAACCGCTCGACGAGAAACCCGAACGCCATGATGGCGATCCCGGTGCGCACCCACGCCAGGAACGTACGCTCATTGGCGGCATGATCGGAGAAACTCTTGATGCTCATGCGTCAAATCCTTCATGGGTGTGGCGAGGGGGGGGTATACCAAGATCATCCTTCATGACCGTTGATATAAGGCCTCGGCTTCCGGCATGCACATAAGTCGCAGAATCTATATTATGGAAAGTCATAGGGCGATATTATACTTGACATACCCAATCTCCAAATGTAGTGTTTGCTTGTTGGAGCAAGCCATGTCGAAGTCCGTTCTCAGCAGCCCGCATTTTCACGATGAGGAAGCCGCTTATGCTTTCGTAGAAGCCCGGCTGTGGCCGCACGGCGCGGTTTGCTTTCACTGCAAAAGCAGCGAGCGCGTTGGCAAAATGGGCGGCAAATCTACCCGCATTGGCCTTTACAAGTGCTATGCCTGCCGCAAGCCGTTCACCGTGAAGATGGGCACGATCTTTGAGGCCAGCCACGTTGAAATGAAGCTGTGGCTCCAGGCTATTCACCTGATCTGTGCCAGCAAGAAAGGCATTTCCAGCAACCAGCTTCACCGGACCTTGGGCGTTACTCTCAAAACCGCATGGTTCATGTCGCACCGTATCCGTGAGGCTATGAAGCCCGGTATCGTCACCCCGATGGGCGGTATGGGCCAGATCGTGGAAGCCGACGAAACCGAGATTGTCGCCTCTCGGAAGACTTGGAAGGCAACCCGCATCAAACGCGGCGACAACGTGCGTTTCCTCGCCCTGGTTGAGCGTGGCGGCGCTGTTCGTTCCAAAATCATTGACGAGCGCGGCATGTCCGAAGTCCGTCGCGCCGTCCGTGAGAACTTGGCCCCCGGCACCATCCTGCACACCGATGGCGCTCAGGCTTACAAGTTTCTGATGCCCATTGGCCAACACGAAGCCGTTAATCACAACAAGGAATTCACCCGCGCGAGCAACAACGGAAAGGTTTATACCAACAGCGCCGAGGGCTATTTCAGCCTGTTTAAGCGCGGTCTTGTTGGCACCTACCAGCACATGGGGCAGCAGCATCTTGCGCGCTACTTGGCTGAGTTCGATTTCCGCATGAGCAACCGGGCCAAGCTGGGTTATGATGACATTATGCGCGCCGAGAAGGCATTGTTGGGTGCCGTGGGCAAGCGGTTGACCTATCGAACGACTGGTGGACACCTTGCGCGCTAAGAAGGCGGAAAAGGCTGATCGGCTGCGATGGGCGCGCGTGGAAGATCGGCAATTGGAACTGCCTTTTGCCGAAAAGACAAAGGAGTAATGGCCAATGCCTGCCAAAAAACCTAAACCAGACGAAAAGTCCCAGAGCGAGCGGTTCATCGAAACCGCTCGCGAAATTGGTGCGGATGAGACGAAAAAGGGGTTTGAGGATGCTTTTAAGAAGGTTGTCACGCCTTCGGGGTCCCCTCCTCATCAAATCGTGAAGCCAGCTTCATAACCAAACCTTCCACAGCCATATAAATTCGCGCGGCATCGTCGTTGGTATATTTGTTTTCAACGTGCATTGTTGCATTGCGCCATGCGTTTTTAACGGCGACCAGATCAGCATAAGCGTAACCATCCGGCGGGGACCGCGGGCGGCTAGGCGGCGAGTTGAGCGGTTCCAGGTTTTGTCCAGTTCCAAGGTAACAACTCCTCAAGCCGATGCGCTGGATGTTCGGCGATACGGGCGCGGACATCGGCGAGCCAAGCCTGCGGATCGATGCCATTCATCTTGGCTGTGACAATCAGGCTATACATCATCGCAGCACGCCGCCCACCGCGATCAGACCCTGCGAACAGCCA
>JAJZGI010000065.1 GCA_021798575.1 Pseudomonadota bacterium
ACGCCATCGATCGCTTCATGGTGGAGAACAATCAGGACCCAAAACCATTCCAGTGGACCAAAAAGCCACACGAGATTTTGGCCGCAGTAAAAAGAGGGCACCAAGTGTTGGATTCTATCCACTAGCAGGATTGCAAAGCAAATTCCCCGTTAAAATGATTTATCATTACGATGCACGATTCCATCTGAACACGGACAAAAAACGCGCACCCGAACACATGATGCTCCACAACATTCCCATGAACCCCAGCTCGCAGCTGTCATCGTTACTGAATGCCGCCAAAAACCCTGTCTCCGATCCCATGCATCTCAACACCACGCTCACAAAATCCCGCCCACAGCCTCGCTCTTTCGCGCCAGTCCCCAGCCGCATCGCTCACGCCAGAAGCACCACCACCCACCACGCGCCCGCCCCGCGCGCATCCAACAGTGCATCATTCGTACCCAAAATCTATCACGACCCAACGGGCAACCTCCCACCGGAACTCTGTGAATATTTTTTCCGGCTGTCCCGGCTCCCACCCAGCGGCTGCACCGCGTTCGACCCATACCTCACCCCCATGTGGGCCGGCCTGAAACTACCAGGCTAGCCAGCCATCGCCACCACCAGTTAATTTAACATTTTGTCATTGCGAGCGCAGCGAAGCAATCCATCTTAAAAAACGCCCCAAATGCCCCTTGACTCTCCCACCAAATGTCATTATAACTAACTACATGTCCGGTGAGCCCATGAGTACGCGCCTCTACCATATCGTCATGTACCTCGTGCAGTCGCTGGGCGACCATGCGCGGCGCGTCAACATGCCGCACTCGCTGTGCCAATTCCTCACAATCCGCCTGGTCCGCCTAACCCACCGGCTGCGCATCCTCATCGAACGTGGGCCGATCCCCGCGCGCCCACCCCGCGCAAAACCCCGCAACCCGCCAAAAACCACCGGCAAAATCCACGAATACTACCCACCCACCAGCTTCGCCTGGCTGCTCCGCTTGTTTCCCAACTCCGGGGTCGCCGTCGCCCACTTCCAGCTCAAAACATTGCTGGACGAGCCCGAGACCCAATCCCTCATCGCAACCCATCCCACATTGGCCCGCAGCCTGCGCCCACTCTGCCGCTTGGTCGGCCTCAAAACGCCCGATTGCCTAAAGCTCCCCTCAAGACCGCGCACCAAACGCCCGCCACCCACGCCAGCGCCCGAAAAACCACCAAAACCCGCCCGAAAAATCTGGCATCCGGCCCCACCGCCCAGGCCGATGACCCCCGCCGAGGCGCAACTCGCCGCCCGCCAATTCTTCAACCCCCGTGAATTTTACCTCTGAACGCCGCCCGGCCCAACCACGTCTAGATTGTTACGATATCGTAACAAAAATCCGACGCTCCCGCCAGAACTACCGGATAAACGGGTTGCTCCGCCGCTCGGCGCCGATGGTGGAGGTCTCGCCATGCCCGCAGATGAACGCAAAATCATCAGGCAGCGGCAGCAGCTTGGTCCGGATCGCACCGATCAACGCGTCCGTATCGCCATATTCAAAATCCGTCCGCCCGATGGAATTACGGAACAGCACGTCGCCCAAAATACCAAAATTCGTCGCGCGGTTGATAAACACCAGATGCCCCGGCGTGTGGCCCGGGCAGTGCAGCACCTCGAACACATGCCCGCCCACGCTAATCTCATCGCCCTCATTCAACCACGCATCGGGCGTGCAGTTCTGCGCGTGCAGACCGAATTGCCGGCCTTGCGCTGCCATGCCGTCGAGCAGGAATTTATCTTCAGCACCCGGCCCGGTGATCTTAACGCCCAGCGCCTGGGCCAGAGGCGTCGCCCCTCCGGCGTGGTCGATATGCCCGTGTGTTAAAAAAATATCCCGCACGACAACCCCCGCCTGCACGATGGCCGCCTCGATCCGCGCCACGTCGCCGCCAGGGTCGAACACCGCGCCCTGCTTGCTCGCCGCATCCCACACCAGCGCGCAATTCTGCTGGAACGGCGTCACCGGAATCACCGCAATCTGTAGTGCCATCACTGCCTCACCTACCACGGGGCGGCCATATCATCTCGGCGGGATTGTTCAAAGCGGGCTCCGCACTCGTTTGCCATTCCCCATAACACCCCTATATTGCCCCCATGAGCACAGCGGAAATCGAAGTCGTTGAAACCTTTACCTCAATCGGCGTTGCCGCCGACAAGGCGATGGCAGCGGCTGCCGCGCTCAACAAGCGCGACGCCATGGCGGACATCGGAGCGGTCCGGAAGGACATAGCGTCCCTCCAGTCCGACATGAACCTGTTGAAATGGATGGTCGCCTTCCTGCTGGCGATCGCGGTGGCGATATTCGTAAAGCAATTCACCCCTTGATCTTCGCCATCGCCGCATCATAGAGCGGCGCCATGTGCAGCCTGGCGGGCACCGGCTCGGTCGCCACCTCCAGCGTATACTCGCCGCTGGCCAAAAAATCATCGCCCACGCCATCCGCATGGCGGACATAGCCATAGCCGATCGCGCAGCCCAGCGTATGCCCATAGCCGCCGCTGCTGAGCCAGCCGACGCGCACCCCATCACGGCGGATCGTCTCGCGCCCGAGCAGAATCACCTCAGGTCGGTCCACCGTAAAGCCGCACAGCCGCTTGCGCAGTGGTGCTGCGCGTTGCGCCTCCAGCGCCACACGGCCGAGGAACGGCAGGTCGCCGCGCAGCTTGGTCGCCCAGCCGAGCCCGGCCTCCAGCGGCGTATAATCCGGGCCGATATCCGAGCCCCAGGCGCGGTAGAACTTTTCCAGCCGCAGCGTCTCGATCGCCCGGTAGCCCGCATTGCGGATACCGTGCGCAGCCCCCGCCGCCATCAGCGCGTCATACAAAGTGAGCGCGAATTCCGTCGGCACGTGCAGCTCCCAGCCCAGCTCGCCCACATAGGTCACGCGCAACGCCCGCACCGGCGCACCGGCGAGGTTCAGGCTGCGCACGCTGCCAAAGGGTGCCGCCGCGTTCCCGATATCCTGCGGCGTCAGGCCGGCCAGCACGTCGCGGGCGCGTGGTCCCATCAGCGCCAGCGTGGCAAAGGCCGAGGTCACATCCACCAGATGCGCCTCCATCCCGGCCGGGATATTGCGGCGGATCCAGTCCGCGTCGTGCGTGCCAAAGCCGGTGCCGGTGACAAGGTAGAATTCATCTTCGCGGAGCCGCGCCACGGTGAGGTCGCACTCGATCCCGCCACGCGCATTGAGCATCTGGGTATAGGTCAGGCGGCCCGGCGGGCGGGTTACATCGTTGGCGCAGATCCAGGAGAGCGCGGCCTCGGCGTCCCGGCCGATGAGGCTGAATTTCGCAAAAGAGCTCTGGTCGAACAGCGCCACACGATCACGCGTCGCTTGATGCTCGCGCGCCACGGCGGCAAACCAGTTGGGCCGGCCATAGGTATACACATCCTCCGGCGTCTCGCCCTCGTTTGCAAACCAGTTGGGCCGCTCGAACCCCATCTTCTCGCCGAAACAAGCCCCCGCCGCGCGCAGCCGCTCATAGAGCGGTGAGCGCCGCAATGGCCGCCCGGTAGTATATTCCTCAGCCGGCCAGGCCATGCCGTAGTGCCGTGCGTAGGCCTGGAGCGTGCGCGCGCGCACCCAGTTCACATCCGCATGGTTGCGGCCAAAACGGCGGATATCGACCGGCCACAGATCATAGGGCGCCTGGCCACCCGCCACCCATTCGGCCAGCACCTTGCCGGCCCCGCCGCCCGAGGCGATGCCAAACGCATTGAACCCTGCGCCGACGAACAGCCCGTCCAACTCGGGCGCCTCACCCAGAATGAAATTGCCGTCCGGCGTAAAACTCTCGGGCCCGTTCAGCAGGGTCTTCACGCCTGCCGTCTGCAACGCGGGCACCCGCCCGGCAGCCAGCTCCATGATCGGCATAAAATGGTCCCAGTTGGAGTTCAGCAGCGAGAAGCTGAAATCCTCCGGCAGCCCACCCACCGCCCAGGGGATCGGGTTGGGCTCATAGCCGCCCATCACCAGCCCGCCGACCTCCTCCTTGTAGTAGGTCAGCCGGTCGGGGTCGCGCAGCGTCGGCAGGTTCGGCGTCACACCCGCAATCGCCTCGGTGATCATATATTGGTGCTCGACAGAGACCAGCGGCACATTCACGCCGATGCCCGCGCAGATCTCGCGGGTCCATTGCCCGGCACACACCACCACCGCCTCGCAGGCAATCCGCCCCTGCGCGGTTTCGACATGGCGCACACGTCGACCCACCACGCCGATGCCGGTCACCACGACATCCTCGAAAATCCGCGCGCCGTTCATCCGCGCCCCACGCGCGAGGGACTGGGTGATGTCCGACGGATTCACCTGCCCGTCGCTCGGCAGAAACGCCGCGCCCACCACGTCCCCGATATCCATCAGCGGCCAGAGCGCCTGCGCCTCGCCTGGGCTGAGCAGATGCATCTCCAGCCCGAAGGAGCGCGCGCTGGTCGCCTGGCGCTTCACCTCGGTCCAGCGCTCCTGGTTGCAGGCCAGGCGCAGGCCGCCATTCTGCTTCCAGCCGGTGGCGAGCCCCGTCTCGGCCTCCAGCCTGCCATAAAGGGCGACCGATTCGCCCAGAAGCTGGGTGATATTGGCGCTGCTGCGCAGTTGGCCGACCAGCCCGGCGGCATGAAAAGTGCTGCCGCAGGTGAGCCTGTGGCGCTCCAGCAGCGTCACCTCCCAGCCCAGCCTGGCCAGGTGGTAGGCGGTGGAGCAGCCGACGATCCCGCCGCCGATGATCACCGCGCGGGACTGCGTGGGCAGGGTCATCGTCATGGTACTTGCTCGTGTGAAATCATCCGGCCCATAAATTTCACCGTAGCATATCATCCGCTTGACGTCGCAACGAGAACTAAACTAGAACATCCGGTGAGTTTGCGCTTTGTTCCGGCGCGCCGCAGGCTGATATCAGATATATGGAGGCTGGGATGCTGACCAATAAACAACACGAGCTGCTGGTTTTTATCGACAAGCATCTGCGCGAGACCGGGTGCAGCCCGAGCTTCGAGGAGATGAAGGACGCACTCGCCCTGCGCTCCAAATCGGGCATCCACCGGCTCATCTCGGCGCTGGAGGAGCGCGGATTTTTGAAGCGCCATAAGCACCGCGCCCGTGCGCTGGAGGTCGTTCGCCTGTCGGATGACCTCGCACCCCCGCCGGAGCGCGCGCTGCCGCGTTTCGCGCCCAACGTCATCAGGGGGGATTTCTCGGGGCGGATCCAGGGCGCGCGCGCCGCGGATTCCGTCGCCGCCGTCACCCTGCCGCTCTACGGCAAAATCGCCGCGGGCCTGCCGATTGAGGCGCTGCGCGACCAGGAGGAGCAGATCGAAGTCCCCGCCGCCATGCTCGGCAATGGCGAGCATTTCGCGCTCGAAGTGGAGGGCGACTCGATGATCGAGGCCGGCATCCTCAACGGCGATACCGTGATCATCCGCAAGGGGGACGCCGCCGAGAACGGGCAGATCATCGTGGCCCTGGTCGATGAAAACGAGGTCACGCTCAAACGCCTGCGCAGGCGCGGCCAGTCGATCGCGCTGGAGCCCGCCAACGCGCGCTATGAGACCAAAATTCTTCCCGCTGAGCGGGTCCGCGTGCAGGGCAGGCTGGTCGCACTGCTGCGGCGGTACTGATGATCAGCCCGCCCAGCTCCAGCATCTGCCAGCCGCATAACTGAGCGCCGCCAGCGTGCCGACAAAAAACCCGACCGGCCAGTTGGTGGTGTAGGAGAGCGCCAGCGCCGCCCAGACCGTCAGCAGCGCGATGCCAGCCGAGATTCCCATGGCGGGTATTGGGCGGCGGGTGAAGGCGCGCGCCGCCGAGGCCGGCCCCACCATCAGGCTGAACACCAGCAGCGCGCCGACCACGGGCAGCGCCATCGCGGTGGCGAGGCCCAGGGTCGCGAGAAACACGAGATCCATGCGCGCGGCTGAGACACCTCGCACCCGGCACAGTTCGGGCGAGACGGCGCTTAGCACCAGCGGGCGGAAGCAGAGCGCCACCACCGCCACCGCGCCGGCGCACACGCAAGCGACGGGTGAGACCTCGCTGTCGGTCACCCCCAGCACCTCGCCGAACAGCAGGCCGTAGACCGCCTGCGAATAGGCGCCCGAGAGGCTGAGAAACAGCGTGCCGAGGCCCAGCAGGGCGACGAGCGTGAGCCCGGTCGCGACATCGTTGCGCTGGCGGCGGGCCAGCCAGCTCAGACCGGTAACGCCGAGGCCTGAGAAGACGACGAGGCCCCAGAGCGGGTTGACGCCGAGCAGGCTGGCCGCCGCGGCGCCGGGGAAGGTGCCCAGCGGCAGGGCGTGGGCCGCGAAGCTGCTCCCGCGCAGGACCACGAAGAACCCCACGCAGCCCGCCATGACGGCGACCATGCTGGCGACGATCCAACTGTTGAGCATGAAGCCTGAGAACATATTCAGCCAGCGCGTTTCAGGGCTGGTTTCGCCGTTGAGCTGGCACCCAGATAGGCGAGAAAGATGAGCGTGACGATGAAAAAACTCACCGGCCAGCTATGCCCAGGCGTCCAGCCATAGCTGTCGTAGGCCAGCAGAATTCCACCCCAGCAGGCCCCAAGACCGATGAGTGCGGCGAGAAAAATCGCCCATCCCGGGCGCCTGGCCAGGCGCAGCGCGGTCGCCGCCGGGCCGATGAGCAGCGCGGTGGACAGGATCGCGCCGATGGTCATGGCCGACAGCGTGACGGCGAGCGAGAGCAGCAGCAGATGCGCGAGGCCAATGGCGCGCACCGGTACGCCGCGTACCTTGGCCAGCCCGGGTTCAAACGAGGTGAGCAGCAGCGGGCGGTAGATGGCGGCGACGATGAGCAATGCGCCCAGGCCTACGCCCGTTGAGAGCGGGATGAGCGACGCTGGAATGGCGAACATCGAGCCGAACATGACCGAGACCGCGACCCCGGTGGTGCTCCGCGTCGTCACGTCAAAATACAGGAACAACGCGGTGAGGCCGAGGCCCGCACCGAGGACGACTCCGGTCGCGAGGTCGCGCTCGCGCACCCGGCGCAGCCCGGCCAGCTCGATGACCCCCGCCGCCAGCAGCGCGATGCCGAGGAAGCCCAGCAGCGGGTTGATACCCAACAGGAAGGAAGCCGAGCCGCCGGCGCTGCTCACATCCGCCAGCGCATGCCCGGCGAAGGACTGGCCCCGGATGACCGTGAACACGCCGACGACGCCGGAGACGATCGCCGCACCGGCGCTGATGACGAGCGCCGTGCGCACCGGCCCGTTGGCAAAAAACTCGGGTGCCACCAGCAGGTTCAGGATGTCCATGGTTCAGGGAATCTGCGCGACATGCGCCGGATGGTGCGCCAGTACGTTTGGCAGCTCATCGGCCCCCGCCGCGGCGATAACCAGCACCCTGCCGTGCACGCGGATGACGTCGATATGATAGCCATAGAGTGCGCTCAGAACTTCGGTGCGCACCACCTCGTCGGTCTGGCCGCTGGCGGCGCGGCCACCCGCCAGGTAGACGATGCGGTCCATGGCGCCCAGCAGCGGATTCATGTC
Source organism: Pseudomonadota bacterium (assembly GCA_021798575.1). Classification (GTDB taxonomy): domain Bacteria; phylum Pseudomonadota; class Alphaproteobacteria; order Acetobacterales; family Acetobacteraceae; genus Acidocella. The sequence continues at coordinate 7,537 of JAJZGI010000065.1, forward strand.
GTGCGCCGAGACCAGCACGGTGATGTTGCCGGCACTCGCCACCCGGCGCAGCAGGGCGACGATCTCCGCCACGGCGCGGATGTCCAGATTGGCGAGCGGTTCATCGAGCAGCAGCAGCCGTGGCCGACGGATCAAAGCGTGGGCGATGAGGATGCGCTGCTGCTGGCCGCCGGAGAGATTACCCACCCGCTGGTCGGCAAAACCCAGCGCATCCACCGCGGTCAGCATCTCCGCCACCTGCCGGTTGCGCGCTTTGGATGGCCACGGCAAACCGAAACGGTGCCCGTCCAGCCCGAGCGCCACCACATCGCGGGCGCGCAGTGGCATATCCGCCTCCAGGGCGATTTTTTGCGGAACATAGCCGACCGAGGCCATGCGCCCGGAGCCCGTCGCCGCGATCCGGATTTCACCGGAATCCACCGCCTGAAGACCCAGGATACTGCGCATCAAAGTGGTTTTGCCCGAGCCGTTGGCGCCGATCAGCCCGCAGAACTCACCCGGCCGCAGGGCGAAGCTGATATCCCTCAACACAGGGCGCGCGGCGAGCGTGACATTCACGCCATCAACCGTCAGGGCGGCGACATCTTCCATTTCTATGGTGCGCTCCCGCCCAGGGTCCGGGTGGAGATGTTCCGGGAGACCGCGTTGCGCAGCGCCGCGACCTCGGCTTGCATCCAGGATTGATAGTCATAGCCGGTTGGCATCGTCTCATACACGCCGACCACGGGGATGGCGTTTTGCCGCGCCAAGGCGAGAAAAGACTGTGTCAGCGGGTCAGTCACCTGCTGGTTATAGACGAACAGCTTCACCTTATGGCCGGTGAACAGCGTATCCTGCGTGGCGACATCCTGCGGCGATGGATCGGTCCCGTTCATGATCGCGGCTTGCAGGCCAAAGGGGGTGAGAATGTTGGCGCCCATGGCCTGGAGCATGTCATCGCCCACAGGCTCGGTCACCGCCACCGGCACATTCGGGAACTCAGCCTTGAAGGCCGCCATGGCCGCCAGCCAGGGGCGCAGCGAGGCGTCGAATTTTTGGGCGTTGGCGTAGAAATACGCGGCGTGCGCCGGCGCGAGACGACCCAGGGCCAGCGCCACGGCCTGTGCCACGGCTTGCATGGTGGCGGGGCTGTACCAGAGATGTGGGTTTCGTGTGGTCCGCGGTACGGCCAATAGCCGCCGCACGTCGATCACCTGGCGGCTGGCTCGCGGCGCGGCGGCGATCATTCTGTTCGCCCAGGAGTCATAGCCGAGGCCATTCTCCACGATCAGGTCCGCGCCGGCGATCTGGCTGGCGATTCTGGGACTCACTTCAAAATCATGCGGGTTGGTGTTCGGGTCGGTCTCGATGGCTGAAACCGTGACATATTGCCCGCCGATCTGGGCGATGACATTGGCGTACTCATTCTCGACGCCCAGCGCGCTGATGCGCGGTGAAGCAACGGGTTGCGCGAGCGCCGCTGTGGCCCAGAACAAGGCCATACAGGCTGCTCGAAATACCCCTGGTTTCAACCAAACCTCCTCTGATGGAAGAATGATATAACATATCAAAGCCATGTCCAGTGGGATTACCCTTGCTCCCCTGACGCGTGATCGCTAGAGGGCGATCGAGGTCAGGTGACGCCATTTCGGTCATCGTCAAAAAACCCATCCATCGTAAAATCAGGAGTATCCTAGTGCCTAACCGTCTGCCGCTATGCGCCGCAGCCATTTTCATGCTGGGCTTCGCTGGCGCGCCCGCCCACGCAGCACAGACCATGCTGAAGGTCACCGCCCCCGCGCCCGGCGCAACGGGGCTCTGGGACTCGCCGGAATTGCTCGGAGATATGGGTGGTCTGCGCCCGGCGCTCGCCCGGCATGGCATCCATTTCACGCTTCTCGACACTGAAAATCTGCTCGGCAATGTCGCGGGTGGCGTGAAGCAGGGCGCCACCCTGCAAGGCCTGACCACGGCGACGCTGCGGGTGAACACCGCCAAAGCCTTTGGCCTGCCGGGCGGGTTATTCAATGTCAGCGCGTTGCAGATCCATGGCCGCAGCCTCAGCCCCTATTATCTGGATAGTCTGCAAACCGCGAGCGGCACCGAGGCACAGGATGCCACCCGCCTGTGGGAGTTATGGTACGACCAGAGCTTCGATGGCGGCGCCTTTGATATCAGACTCGGACAGCAGAGCGTCGACCAGGAGTTCATCGTCAGCAAATATTCCGGCTTGTTCGTGAACACGATGGCGGGTTGGCCACTGTTGCCTTCGGTCGATTTATACGCAGGTGGGCCGGCCTATCCGCTCTCTTCATTGGGTGTGCGGCTGCGAGCCAGGCTCGCTTCCAACCTCACGCTGCTGGCGGGTGTTTTTGATGATAATCCGCCAGGCCGTGGCTTCGCCAACGATCCGCAGTCGATGGATGCGGGCGGTGTGCGCTTTAATCTGAACACCGGGGCGCTGTTCATGGCCGAGATGCAGTACAAAACCAGAATGGTCGCGGGCCTGCCCGGCACCTACAAACTCGGCTTCTGGTACGACACGGCGTATTTCCCCGACCAGGCCTACGACAACCACGGGCTCTCGCTCGCCAACCCGGCGAGTGATGGCAAGGCGGCGCGGCATAAGGGCAACTACAGCCTCTATGGCGTGGTGGACCAGACTTTATGGCAGACGGGCAACGCGCGCAGCCTGAACGGGTTCATGCGGATCATGGGCGCACCAGGGGCGCAAAACCTGGTCAGTCTCTCCTTCAACAGCGGATTCACGCTGACCGACCCGCTGCCGGGGCGCCGGAATGACGTCGCGGGCATCGACCTCGGCATCGGGCAGGTGAGCGGCCAGGCGGCAGCGTTCGGCCGCGCGACGAGCTTCTATACGGGTAATATCGCGCCGGCGCGGGGAACAGAGACCCTGCTTGAGTTCACCTACCAGGCGCAGGTCACCCCCTGGCTCCAGTTCCAGCCGGATGTCCAGTTCATCTTCAACCCCGGCGGTGGGTTGCTCAACCCCGAAAACAGCACGCAACCGCTCAAAAATGAAATCGTGTTCGGGTTGCGGAGTAATATCGTGTTTTAGAAGCGGGCTCCGGCGCTCATGTCAAAAAATTCAATTGACCGTAACGTGTTTTGATCCCTATAAAAGCTCCGGGTTTGTCATGATATACAATATACATGGCGTTAACCTGATGAATAAACGCGCGATCGTTTAATAAAGGGAAATTTAGATGGACAACAAAAAATCTGGAACGTCATTTGAGGCTTCGGAGGCGCAGCCTGATCGCCGGAATTTTCTAAAGGTCGGCGCCCTGGCGGCGGCGGCCGGCACAGTAGCCACCGCGAGCCTGATGCCAGGCACCGCGCGGGCCAGCGGAATGGGTATCACGGTTCCCACCCCGACATCACCGCCGGAGCAGGCCGCACTTCCGGTCATCCTCGCCAAGGCGGTGCCGCATGTGCAGATCTGCGCGAGCATCTTCAACAGCAAAGCCAATCTGGTCAAAGGCTGGCCGCTGATGAGCCCGGCCTACTTCATGGTGCCTGCGAATAGCCTGGTGACGATGAGCATCAGCGACTACGACGACGGCCCGTCACCGCTTTTCCCCAGCATGGCGAAGTACGACAAGGTCTCCGGCACTGTCGGGAATATCGCGATCTACGCGATGAACGAGCCCGGCGAGGTCATCGATGTCGCGAATGTCGGCCAGGTGCCGGAGGGTGCGCATTCGCAGGTGCCCATCGCGCAGGTTGCCCACACATTCACGGTCCCGGCCATGAACCTGAATGTGCCGCTCACCGCGTCGCAGACCATCACCTTCATGTTCAACACCGGCGCTCCCGGCATGTATGAGTGGCTCTGCGAGGCGCCGTGTGGCGACGCGCCGGGCGGCATGGGCGGCCCGATGATGACGCTGGGCTTCATGCGCGGCTACATGTTCGTGAAATAAGCCTTCTGGCCTGATCTGATAAAAATGCCGTCCTGTGGGCAAAACCCCGCAGGACGGTATTTTTTTATCCGCAAATTGACGGAGTTTTATTTGCCCGCCACCGGCTGCGCGGCGATACCGATATCCGTCGCCCCGGCTTTGCGCGCCGCATCCATCACCGTGATGAAATGCTGGAAGGCGGTCGCCTTGTCCGCCGCGATCGTCAGCTCGGTCTTGGCAGGGTCGCCATCGGCCTCGATCATCGCGGTGAGCTGCGCTGCGGTCAGCACGTGGTTCTTCACCTTGATCGTTCCATTCTTCAACACGTTCACGGTGATCTTCGGGTGTTTCAGCTTCACCGTCTGGGTGGAAACAGGCAGTTGCAGGCTCAGTCCCTTGTCGGGGATCATCTGGAGCGTCACGATGATGAAGAACACCAGCAGGAACAGCATCACGTCGATCATCGGGATGATCTCGATGCGCGCCTTGCGATACTCGAAATAGCGCATTTTCATCGCTCAGGCCCCTAAAAACTCGGGCGACGATTCACGCTTGCCGCGGCCTGCCACTACGATGGTGCCGTCGGTGCGGTTCATGATCATCATCTTCATCAGGTCGAGCTGATGCATCACCAGCCGCACCTGGTTGCTGAGCGCGTTGAAGGCGGAGAGCCCCAGCATGGCGATGAAGATACCAAATGCGGTGGCGACCAGCGCATCGGCGACCCCGGCGGTCACATCGGCCGGCGCGTGGCCGGGCTGGGCCAGTACCGAGAAGGCATGAAACATGCCGATGATGGTGCCAAACAGGCCCAGCAGCGGCGCCAGGGTGACGATGGTGTCCAGGATCCAGAGCCGCCTGTCCATCTGCGGCGCCATCAGCATGATCGACTCGTCCAGCCGGTTGCCCATCGCCTCGCCGCGCGCGGCGTCCAGGTACCGGATCGCCGTCTCCAATAGCGCCGCTTCCGGCAAGGTCCCGGCCTCCTCTTTGATCGCCCGCAGCTCGCCAAGGCTCAGCACGCCATGCTCGGCGGTGTGATGAATGATGGAGTTGCCGCGGATGAGCGTGCTGCGCAGCGACCAGAAACGGTCGATGATGACCGCCAGGGCCAGCAGCAGCAGAGCCGCCAGAACATATAGAACCCCGTCGGAATAATCGGCAAGATGAATGATATACGCAAACGTCACGGGCCAGCTCCTAGTGTGATACTGGCCACGCGATAGCCCAACCCCGGCCCGGCGCGTGTGAAACATTTATGTCAGTTGTAGGGCGCGGCGGCTATCGCGGCTTCGCCGGTAAATAAGTGACCCGATCACGCGAATGTTTGTTTCTTTTTTGAGAGAACGCTTTCTGATTTATTGACAAAACGTTACCCACAAGGTTTCATCTTGCGAGATAATTCCGGGTGGTGTGCCATGAACCATGTGTTTAAGCTTGTCTGGAACCGCGCGCTGGGCATGCTGGTGCCGGTCCCGGAGGTGGTGACATCGCCTGGCCGTGGGGGTCGGC
>JAJZGI010000001.1 GCA_021798575.1 Pseudomonadota bacterium
TGACCTGCTGCGCTCACGGCTCGATCAGATTATCGACACCGGCCATCCGCTGGCCAAGCTGGCGCGCACGATTGACTGGGATTTCCTCAGCCAACGGTTAGGCGCGGTTTATACACTCTTCTTTGGGCCGTCATCCAAACCGTCATTCAGCGCAATACGATGATGCAATCTGTCTGAAATCAGTATTCTTCACGGTCGACGGATGAATGTTGGAGCGCAAACCGATCCGTTCGAATGGCAGCGCATAAGCGCCGCCTGGCTAAGCCGGATGGCTCTTTCGTCTAAGTAGACTTTCTTGGGGCGTGAGCGCACATTGCTCCGCTCGTTCCTTCGCCATCGCAGCACATCGCGAGAGCGCGGACTCATCAAGGCCCGGGCGCATCACCTCGCCAGCAACGTCCTGAACTCGTGCAATAACTGCTTGGCTGATCTCGGAAACGCGTCGTCGGATCAGCGGCAAGCCCACGCCGGCGTCGGCCGCGAACGCCGACCACCCCTTGGCGTCCATTTCGCCAAGGGTCGCCCGTTTTCCGATCCGCATGGCGAGCTTCGGGGAGAGTTCGGGATAGGCGACCGTCGCCAGGAGATCATAGAGCGGCGCCAGACGCGGGCCATCGCGGTCGTACAGGATCGAGAAGTTTTTGCCGTGCGCATCGGCGTTTCCGACGATCAGATTGAAGATCACCGCATCGAGCAGCTTCAGCACATCAACAGCAGGCCTGGCTGCGACCCGGCGGAGAAGTGCGAAGCAATCCTTGAACGTCGGGCCGCCCTCGCTTGCGTATTTGGTCTCTGTCGGCACGCCGAGCGCCTGACAGAAGTCCTCCTGATGAATCCGGCGGACCAGGCCATCTTCGCCGCGGAAGCGGTCATAGCGTTCAACGAGCAGAAAGGTTCGGTCCCACACAACCCGCGGCTCCACCGCGGCCACGTCGAGACCGACGACAGCGGCAAGGCGCATCACCAAGGCCTCGTTCTCGGTCGTATTGGAGAACCTGGCAATCGGCGGCTTGAGGATGTGTGTCGTCGGCTGGCCGGGCGCTGGCAAGGCCACCGCGCCGTCGACCAGAACCACCGGCACTTTGGATTGTGCGCCCGCGAGGGACAGTCGCAGCCCCTCCTCGCCGGCGAGCAGGGGCCGGACGGGCAACGCGTCAAGCACGCGAATGAGGCCCGGTTCGTCGAGCGGGACCGGGCTCTGATTTGGGTCGGGCGTGGCTGGCAGTTCGCCGGGCGGCAAAAGTTGAAGCGCGCCCGCCACATCCCCGCCAAGACGATCGAGAAGCGCGAAATCATTGCCTCGCGAAACGCCGAGCGCCTGAGCGGCGGCATCGCGCTGGCTCTCCTCCGGCAGAAGGCCGCCAAAGAACGGGCGGCACTCCCGGCGGCTGAATGGCTCCGCCCGCTTCGGCAACGAGGCCGAAAGGGACGGAGCGTCATCATTCCCGAGCCATTCTGGCGAATAGACGAAGCCGAGTTCGCCATGCTGGTTTTGCGTGAGTTGGCCGACAAGCCGCCCATCCCACCAGACATCGAGGAAGCGCATCGTCATGGCTTGCGCCCATCTTTCGGTTCGGGCGGCGGAGTGATATCGAACGAACAGCCAAGGGCGGTCAAAACCTGGAGCGTCTTGCCCAATTGAGCGGTCGGCTTGCCCGCCTCCAGATCGACAATGAAGCGCAACCCCACGCCAGCCGCGCCCGCGAGCTCGTCCTGCCGCAGGCCTGCGGCCTTGCGGGCCTTTCGGACGATGTCGCCGATCTCGGCGGGTGTCAGGGTTCGCTTTGCCATGATATTTACCGAGCGGGAAAGTAACCTGGATTTCTGAAGATTGTCTATCTAAATTTCCCGCTCGGGAAACTTCGCTTTGGAACCCCTCCGCTTGAGACCTAATTTTCCCGATCGGGAATATTCGTAAAGCCGGCGCGGCCTCGTCGGCCCGCAGCTCGAACGGGCGAGGCCTTTGGAATTGGCGTGCCGTCGACGGGAATTTGAAGTATATTTCGCCTGCGCCGTGGTGGTGGTGGAAGGCGCAACCGTTTGACCATTTGTCACGGAGCCCGCCACAATGATCATCATCGGCATCATCCTCGGCGTAGCCGCCATCGGCTTACTCTGCTGGATTCTTTTCTCGCTCGCAGTCTACGCCCTCCCCTTCTTTGCAGCTCTTTCGGCCGGCATGTGGGCCTACCACAGTAACGCCGGCCCCATCGGCGCCATCCTTGTCGGAATTGTCGCTGGCGCCGCGACACTTGTGACCGGACAGGTCGCCTTTGCATGCGTCCGCTCGACGTGGATCCGAATTGCGATCGCGCTCCTGTTCGCGGCGCCCGCTGCGCTCGCCGGCTACTACGCGACATTCGGGCTGGCCAAGCTGACCATTCCATCTGGCGCTTGGCAGGTCGCATTCTCGATCCTCGGCGCGATTGTCGTCGGCATCACGGCCTGGACGCGGATGGCGCTTCTCCCCAGTCAGCCTGAGCGGAGCATCGCCCGAGTGTAATCTCGCCTCAAAGTCCTGCGCCGTGGGACTGTGAACGCTTGGGGCGGGGGCCGTCACCTCGTTGCAGAAGGCGGTCCTGAGCAAAGCGCTGTTGACGGTCCGTCCAGAGTCGAATCGAGCAACGGCCGGCGGCAAAGCGCGAACAGGTAGCGCCAGCGGCTCCTCGCCATCGAGCTTCGACTGCTTGCTGGTTTTCTCCCGGCCCGAGTGCGCCAAGCGGAGACGAGCGGCGTGCCCTGCGCATGGGAGCCAATGCGCCGATCGGAGCCGGAAATCCTCCGGCGAGCGACGGGGACCATGACCTCCTTGATTGGCGGCTGTGAGATCACCCGCTCCCGCGCGGCCTCTTCAATGGCTTGATCTGACCGAAGGTCGGCTGCGCCTCGACCGCCTATGCCGCAACGCGGCCCGCCGACTTTCTTCCCCTGGGGGACCACCCCACGCGACAGGTCGCACGGGGACCCCAGTCCGCCCATTCCTCGCGAGCCAAGAAAGTCGTCCGACCGTCATCCTCCGCTGCGCTTCGGCCTGCGAGCAGGTGCGGCGTCGATCGCCTTCGGCCTGTCGATCGCCATCGAGGCCGCGATGGGCGCGGGCTCGAATACAGCGATCAAGGAGAACTACCATGGCGACCATCGGCACCTTCAAGAAGTCCGGCACCGAGCTGCAAGGCGAAATCGTCACCCTCAGCGTTCAGACCAAGAACGTCCGCATCGTCCCCGAGCCCAACCGGGCCAGCGAGAACGCCCCCAGCCACCGCATCTTCGTCGGCCGAGCCGAGATCGGCGCGGCCTGGTCCAAGCGCTCCGCCGAGGACCGCGACTACCTCTCGGTCAAGCTGGACGACCCGAGCTTCAACGCTCCCATCTACGCCAACCTCTTCGATGACGAGGACGGTGACGGCTTCACCCTCATCTGGTCCCGCGGCCGCAAGGCCAACGGCGAGTAGAGCCCTCACTTTCGACGCCCCGCCTGGAACCACCAGGCGGGGCCTTCGATTGTCCAGATGACCTTGAGACGCCGATGGAACCTTAAGGATCCGAAATGTCGACCTCGGCTGAAAAGTCTTCGTTGAGGAGATCAGCGGGTTTTATGCCAAGCGCCTGCGATAAGTGCCAGATCGTGAACAGCGTGACGTTCTGTTGGCCGCGCTCCATACTGCTGACATGCGCACGATCGACGCCCATGCGCTCGGCAACAGCTTCCTGGCTGAGGCCTGCCTTCACCCGAAATCGGCGAAGATTTTTCCCAAAAACCTGTCGAATATCCATCCACAGGAGGGACACCAATCGCGTATTTTGGCGCTACGTATTATAATACGCGGCGCTACTGCCTGGCTGCCTCGCCAACCAAGAGGTCTAGGATCGACCTCGCAGTTTGGAACGCGTTATTCGTCAACACGGGAAACCACGAGACGATCATGCCATCCCCGTCAGACCCGCCAATCGCTGAGACCGCGCCTACCGCTGCGCAGATCACCGACTACGATCGGGCGCACCTGCCGACCTATCTGCGGCTGCTCGACGCCGAGTCGGACGGCGCGCCCTGGGACGAGGTCGCCCGGATCGTGCTCGACCTCGACCCTGAACGAGAGCCAGACCGCGCACGGCGCGCTCACGAAACCCATCTTGCGCGCGCCCATTGGCTCACCGCGCATGGCTATCGGGACCTGCTTCGCCCGCCGCACTGACGGCGGCTTTCGGAGTCGGCCGCGTCCGTTTCCGGTCAAAGCCGCGTTTACGGAGTTCCGTAGTTCCGGATCTCCGCCGATCCGGATTGGGCATAACCAAATGCCGACTCGCGCCCTCCCAACAGCCCAATGAACGCCACAGATCAACCCATGATAGCCCGAGGCCAGAGGTAGCCCTTCAGAAGGAGACCTGATCGTGTCGAAGGAGGATTGGCGGTCTCGCTCCGCCTACACATACGCCGACAATCTGGACGCCCCCGGCCTCGCCTGGGAGTTCCTCCGCCGCAATTCTGAGTATCGGGCAGCCTTTGAAGCCGCGCCAGCTCAAGCCGATCACGGGATCGACGGTCCCGCGCGGCGCTGGGGGTTGCGATTTCCTGGCTGATCCTCGCCAGCGCGCCGACCAATCTCCAGTGTTCTGGCGTGTCGACGAATTGGCGTCGATCATCATCCTGACAGCGGCGACGGCTGAAGCCGCAACCCCCGCCATTTCAATTTCGGATCTGCCAGATGACATCATCCGCCGCGACGCCGAAGATGGCGCTCACGTGATGGTCCGCGGCGACGCCACCAATCACCAACTCCTCCTGGTCGGCCACCCGAGCCGTTCGACGCCCATGGCCGCGCTCATTCCTCTCGACATGACCGCGCCTCAACGCACCGACGCGGCGATGCGGTTTTGGCGTTTCGTCGTAAGTGGGCGACCTCGAAAGCCGCCTTGCCCGTTGAGGCGACGCGATCGTTTGATCGACGCCTTGCGGGCATTGGACGGTCGTCAATCGGGCGCAACCTATCGCATGATCGCTGAAGGTCTCTTTGATCCGAACCGGACTTCGTCTGAACCCTGGAAGACCGCTTCTCTTCGCGACACCGTCATCCGCCTGGTGCGCACGGGCTACGCCCTGATGCGCGGCGACTATCGCCACCTCCTCGGTCCCCGCCGGCCAGATTGATCCGGCAACGCCAATGATCGCACCCCCAAGGGGGTGGCGAATGTGCGGACCATCATCTTCACCATCCCCCTACGCTACTCCCCTTCGCCACCGTGATCGCCAACCGCCGCCGACACCCGGCGGCCATCATCGGCATCACGGAGGTCATTCATGTCCGCCGCAATCGCGCAGCTCCCGCCGCGCTACCTACGCACGCCGGAGGCCGCCCGCTTTCTTGGCCTGTCAGGCCGCACCCTGGAAAAGCACCGCACCTATGGCACCGGCCCTCGGTATTCCAAGCTCGGCGGGCGCGTCATCTATGGCCTCGATGATTTGCAGGCCTGGGTCGAACGGGGCGCGCGCGCTTCGACCTCCGATCCCGGCGCCGGCCAGGTGCTTCCGGCCAAGCGGCATCCCAACCTCTTGTCGGCCTTCGCCGACCAGACGCGCCGCTAAAGCCGCACGGCAGCCCCTCCCATGCCCGCGCGCCACCGCCCCGGATCCGAACGCGAGCAGCTTGAGCTGTTCCGCGCGCTCCCCGGCTATCTCGCGCCCCGCGACGCGCAGGACCTCATGGCCTATCCGTTTTTCAGCCTCGCCAAATCCCACCGCACGACGCCCATCGACTTTCGCGCTGGCGATGTCGCCATCCGCGTAGAGGCCGTCCCCGAACATGGCATGGCCACCATCTGGGACGCCGATGTCCTGATCTGGGCGGCCTCTCAGATCGTCGAGGCGCGTGACGCGGGCCTGCGCACATCACGCCTGATGGCCGCCACGCCCTATGAGATTCTCACCTTCACGGGCCGCGGCACGTCGCTACGCGACTATCAGCGGCTCAAGGCGGCGCTCGATCGTCTCCAATCCACCACGGTCGCCACGTCCTTGCGCCAACCCACCGAGCGGCGAATGCATCGCTTCTCGTGGATCAACGAATGGACCGAGCGCGCTGACGAGCATGGTCATCCCGGCGGCATCGAACTGATCGTCCCCGATTGGTTCTACCGCGCCGTCCTTGACGACGCGCTCGTGCTGACCATCGACCGGTCGTATTTCGATCTGACGGGCGGCATGGAGCGCTGGCTCTACCGCCTCGTGCGCAAGCACGGCGGCCGCCAGCGAAACGGCTGGCGGTTCGACTTTCGCCACCTGCATCTGAAGTCCGGCAGCCTATCGCCGTTCAAGCGCTTCGCGTTCGAACTGCGCGACATCATCCGCCGCCAGCCGTTGCCCGGCTACAGCCTGTTCGTCGAGGTCGAGATCACCGGCCGCGTGCTGCTAGCCTTCGAGCCTGTCCCCTGTGGACAACCTGTGGACGGCGTCGTGCTATCGGGAACCGGCTCTATCGTGCCATCAGGAACCCGTGCCTCGTGCTATCAGGAACCGAAACCGGCCTTAACCCGCTGGCACGAAAGCGAAAATCGCTCCCCTAACTTAGAGTCTAACCGAGAATCTAACCTTACTGAGGTTGGGGCTGCGAAAACCGCACGCAATTCAGCATTTGCCGGAAAGAGAAAGAGCCGAGATCAGGGTCAGGGCCTCCCCAGGCGTGGAGGCCGGCCGTGATCGTCGCGCTCCTGAACCAGAAAGGCGGCGTCGGGAAAACGACGCTTGCGCTGCATCTCGCCGGTCAATGGGCTGGACAAGGCCGGCGCGTCGTCCTCATCGATGCCGACCCACAAGGCTCTGCACTCGATTGGTCCGAGCAGCGCGCCAAGGAAGGCTTGCCGCGACTGTTCGGCGTCGTCGGCTTGGCGCGCGATACGCTCCATCGGGAGGCGCCCGAGCTCGCCCGCGACACTGATCACGTCATCATCGATGGGCCACCCCGCGTCGCCGGGCTGATGCGCTCGGCGCTCCTCGCCGCCGACCTCGTTCTCATTCCGGCCCAACCATCGCCGTTCGATGGCTGGGCGTCGGGCGAGATGCTGAAGCTGATCGCCGAAGCGCGGATCTTCCGGCCCGAGCTTGCCGCGCGCTTCGTGCTCAATCGATGCGCGGCGCGCACCATCATCGCCCGCGAGACCGCCGAGGCCCTGGCCGATCACGATCCGCCGGTCCTTTCCGCCATGATCGGACAGCGCGTCGCCTTCGCTGACACCGCGCGCACGGGCCGACTGGTCTTCGACCTCGAGCCGAACGGCGCCGCCGCGCGCGAAATCACCGCGCTGGCCATCGAGATCGAAGGGATCGCGCGATGACCGCCCCGGAACCCAAGCGCAGCTTCGCGTCCCGTCCAGGCGACGCCGAAAGCTGGATCAAGACGCCGGAAACGCCGCTCGCCGCGCCGACAAGGACGGACGCCTTTACGGCCCGCCTCACTATCGACGTCACACCCGAACTTCGCGGTCGCATCAAGGTCGCTGCATTCCGCCGCGGCGTCACCGTCGCCGACATGCTCCGCGAGATGCTGGCCCGCGAATTTCCGCACATCGACGGAGAGCCGACATGATCACCACCGCGCCGACAATCCTGCAGAACGGCGGCAGCCGTGCGCATGTTCGCTCCGACGCACTCACCCATGTCGAGTTGACCTGGTACGAGAAGAAGATCGAGCACTGGATACGCTTCGGCGACTACGTCGAAGAGAAAATCCTGGATCGTCGCCGGCGAATTGTCAGCTTCGATCCCGGCAGCATCTTCGCCTTCGTGCGTTGGGCGTCCAACGATTACGGCACCGTCGTCTCGCGCATCGACATCGTGCGCGCTGTCGTTGCTCGCGAGCCGTTTCAAACACTCCCCTTCGTGCGCCCCGGCGGCGACATCCTGTTGCGCGCCGATGGTTGGCCGAAGGTGGAGCGCGTGCTCCAGGCGATCGATGCTGTGGAGGCGATAGGCGTCGATGCCGACAAAGCCGCCCCAGATCATTGGCGCCACGTCCATAACCGGCTGAGCGTCGGGCAGGAGCCGCGTGCCTACACACGCGCGCAGCACAGGGCCTGGCTTCTGCGTCGGAGGGCGCAGCCATGACGCGCTTCGGCTGGGTCATGGCGACCTATTTTTCTGCGATGGCGACCACGGGCGCCGCCTTCATGCACCCACCGCCGAAGCTGATCTGGAACGCCAGCGCGAGCGTGCCTGTGGGGCTTTATGCCCTGCGGCCGATTGGCGCCCTCTACGACACCGAACTCGTGGCCATGGCGCCGCCGGAGCCGATCGCGAGCTTCCTAAGCCGGGGCGGTTACTTGCCGCGCGGCGTGCCCCTGATGAAGCGGATTCTTGGCCGGCCAGGACAGACAGTCTGCCGCGCCGGGCTGCACATCACCATCGACGCTGTCGAGGTCGGCGATGCGCAAGCGCATGACCGCAGGGGACGCGATCTGCCTGTTTGGGCCGGCTGCCGAACCCTCGCGCCCAGCGAGGTCTTTCTGATGAACCCGGGCGTCCAAGACAGCCTCGACGGGCGGTATTTCGGCGTGTTGCCCGCGAGCTCGATCATCGGTCGCGCCGCACCCGTTTGGACCGATGAGGCCGGCGATGGCCGGTTCGTCTGGCGCGCCGCCACACACTGAAACCAAGACCCAACCTGAAGGAAAGGAGATGACTATGGCTCGCATCGGCGCCTTCACCACGACCGCCAACGGCTATTGCGGCAGGCTCAAAACCCTCACGCTCGATGTCGAACTTACCCTCGTTCTGGCCGATGCTGGCGACGGCAAGACGGCGCCCGATTATCGGATCTACCGCGGCACGGAGCCCGATGGCCCAGAGGTCGGCGCGGGCTGGAAGCGCACCGGCAAGAATGCCGGAGACTTCATCTCGCTACTGATCGACGACCCGGTGTTCAGCCATCCGATCCGCGCCAACCTGTTTCAAGCGGACGAGAGCGGATCGGTCTTCGATCTGATCTGGCTCCGTCCAGCCAAGCGCGCTGAACGGGCTTGATCGGATGCAAACCTGTCCATCACCCAGAACCCATCGGTGTTTGCGCGGCTTGCCGCCGATGCGCCGAACCATCGCAGTCGTTGTCCTGGCGACGACATCGTTCCTCGGCCCAACGGCGACCCCCTTTGCATCAACTGCATACGCGCAGACCCGTCCTCCGATGGTCGCGGAGGTGGCCGATCCCTTCGCGGGCTTTGTCGCCGAAGCAGCAGGGCGTTTCGGCATTCCGGCGGCCTGGATACGCGCAATCATGCACGCTGAGAGCCGGGAGGATCCTCGCGCCGTCTCACCAAAGGGCGCGATGGGGCTGATGCAAATCATGCCGTCGACCTGGGCGATCCTGCGCGTCCGACACCGTCTGGGCGCAAATCCCTTCGATCCGCGCGACAACATCTTGGCGGGAGCGGCGTTCCTGCGAGAGCTGCACGACCGCTACGGATCGCCCGGCTTCTTGGCGGCCTACAATGCGGGGCCGGGTCGCTACGAAGGCCATCTCGCGACCGGCCGCTCGCTCCCGGCAGAGACGAAAGCCTATGTGGCCACGATCGCGCCACTGATCGGCGATGGGCCAGTTGATGATGCGGTCAAGGTCGCCTCGATCGCGCGTTCCTGGACCGAGGCGCCCCTCTTTATCGGGCAAGAAAACAGCGCTCCGACCGTCGATCAATTGACGCACCCCCTGCAACCAAACCCGCCCGCGAAGGATCGACGCGTGGTCGATGTCTCGGCCCTCGTGCCGCAGCCCGACAGCCTCTTTGTGCGGGTTTCAGCGCGGAATCCCGAACGATGAGCCAGGTCGTAGTCTGTGCGGCAGTAGCGAGCGCTCGGATGGCCTTGGGTTTGGAGGGGCGTTGTCTGGTCAAGACGACCGAACGACGGCGAGATAAAAGCGGCTCTCCGGTCGCCATCCAAGTCCCTGACAGGACTTGTCTTTCTCCGTGCCGGTCGGTCGGGTCGCGTGCCGCTCCTGCTGATAGTGTCAATGTTTTCAATGGGTTTTTCGGCACCGTCCCGAAGCATCCTCGCTCCGGCACCGATCGATGAACCGGAATGGCGAGGATTTCCGGATTCGACCTGGGCGCATCCGGAGCACTCGCGCCGGCAAGTCCAAGAGCTTCGTCAATCAGGTGTTGCGCGCCGCGAAGAAGGCCGGCCATCAGGCCGCGCAGATCGGCGCCGGCAAGCGCACCGGGCTGGGGCGATCGACATTCGGCCGAGGCCGCATTGCCTTCAGTCGCAATCGCCTGTTCTCGACCAGCCGTCGCGTCGTGGTGAAGGCGCGGATCGCGCGCCACCAGGGCCGCGCCTTCCGCTCCGCCCCGATGTCGGCGCATGTCGCTTACCTCAAGCGCGAGGGCGTGACGCGGGACGGCGAGAAGGCGCGAATGTTCGATGCAGACACCGACCGGGCCGATGACGCTGGCTTCGCGGAGCGTTCAAAGGACGATCGCCATCATTTCCGCTTCATCGTCTCGCCCGAAGACGCCGCCGAAATGACCGACCTCAAGGCCTTCACCCGCGACCTCGCCCGCCAGATGGAAACCGATCTCGGCACCAGGCTCGATTGGATCGCCATCGACCATTGGAATACCGACAATCCGCATGTCCACCTGCTGGTCCGGGGCGTCGACCAGGCCGGCCAGGACCTCGTGATCTCCCGCGACTACATCAGCCGTGGCCTGCGCTCGCGCGCCGAGGAGCTCGTCTCCATCGAGCTGGGGCCGAAGCCTGAAAACGAGATCCGATCGGCGCTTCAACGCGAAGTCGGCGCGGAGCGCTGGACCCGGCTCGACGCCGAAATCCGCATGGCCGCCGACGAGACCGGCGCCATCGATCTGCGTCCCGAGCAACCCGGCGTCACCGATCCTGAGGCCCGCCGGTTCATGATTGGCCGCCTCCAACATCTGGAGACCATGGGGCTCGCCGCGCCCGCCGGTCCCGGCGAGTGGATCGTCGGACTTGAAGCGGAGAAGAGCCTGCGCGATCTCGGCATGCGAGGTGACATCATCAAGACGATGCACCGCGCCTTCACCGAGAATGGGTTGGAACGTGGGGTCAGCGACTACGTCATCGAGACCGGCGCGGCCACGTCTCCCATCATTGGCCGGCTGGTGGACAAGGGGCTCCATGACGAGCTGACCGGTGAGGCCTATGCCGTCATCGATGGCACGGACGGCCGCGCTCACCATGTTCGATTTCGCGGCGTTGAAGCCTTCGAGCATGCGCCGCCGCCCGGCGGCATCGTGGAGGTGCGCCACTTTGGCGGCGACAACGATCCGCGACCGACACTGGCTCTGGCCAACCGTTCGGACATCGATCTTGCCAGGCAGGTGACCGCGCCGGGCGCGACCTGGCTCGATCACCGTCTGGTCGAGCGCGAGCCCATGCCGCTTTCCATGGGCGGGTTCGGACGTGAGGTCCGGGAGGCCATGACGGCCCGAGCCGATCATCTTGCAGTCGCCGGCTTCGCCCGTCGGCAGGGACAGCGCATCATCCTTCAGCGCGATCTCCTCGACACCCTGCGTCGGCGAGAGTTGGACGGCGTCGGCGCCGCACTGTCGGCGCAAACCGGACTCCCACACCTGAAGACGGCGGCTGGAGAACACGTCGCTGGAACATACCGCCAGAGTTTGACGCTCACCTCCGGCCGGTTCGCCATGATCGACAACGGCCTGGGCTTCCAGTTGGTGCCGTGGTCGTCGTCACTGGAGAAGCAGCTTGGCCGCCATGTTGCCGGCGTCATGAAGGATAGCGGCGGAATTGAATGGACGCTTGGCCGCAACCGCGGC
This sequence comes from Pseudomonadota bacterium, assembly GCA_021798575.1. Lineage (GTDB taxonomy): Bacteria > Pseudomonadota > Alphaproteobacteria > Acetobacterales > Acetobacteraceae > Acidocella. Next base: position 11,800 of record JAJZGI010000001.1, read on the forward strand.
CTCGGCTTGTGAACGGGACGGCCTGTGCCAGGTCGGGCTTGCGCCAGCTCTCACGAGCGATCCGCCGACCACGCCTAATCGCCGCATAATTTGCGAAGAATATTGCGCCTATTCTCCGCAAACCCGTCACGATCATCACCAGCGTCCAGGCGCGAAATTGGGGTTTCAGCCCCGTCTGCCCTATCGCCTGTATTTGCGCGCCACCGCCGCCGAGACCACGATCAAGGACCGGCGAGCCTTGAATTTCCTGATCCCACGCAACCACCCTGATGGCATTTGCTGTCGAGGAACTGCGCTTGTCCGCCACCAAGATCCTGTGGGGTCAGATCACCGTCGTCTTTCTCATCGTGCTCGTCGCGATCTGGGCGGCGACGCAATGGACGGCTTGGCGCCTCGGCTTCCAACCCGAGCTTGGTCAGCCGTGGTTCGAGCTGGCGCGCTGCGTGCCCGTCTATCTGCCCCCCGCCTTTTTCTGGTGGTGGTACGCCTATGACGCATATGCGCCGCCCATCTTCGTCGAAGGCGCCTACATCGCATCATCCGGCGGTTTCATTTCCATCGCGGTCGCCATCGGCATGTCCGTCTGGCGCGCCCGCGAAGCCAAGAATGTCGAAACCTATGGATCGGCGCGGTGGGCTACGCCGGTGGAGATCCGACACGCAGGCCTCCTCGGGCCGGATGGCGTCGTGCTGGGACGGATGGAGCGCGATTATCTGCGCCACGACGGACCGGAGCATGTTCTCTGTTTCGCGCCCACCCGATCGGGCAAAGGCGTCGGCCTTGTAGTCCCCTCGCTTCTGACCTGGCCGGGCTCGGCCATCGTTCATGACATCAAGGGCGAGAACTGGACGCTGACCGCGGGCTTCCGCGCACTTCATGGCCGCGTGCTGCTATTCGACCCGACCAATCCCGCATCGGCCGCCTATAATCCGCTGCTCGAAGTGCGTCGCGGCGAATGGGAGGTCCGTGATGTGCAAAACGTCGCAGACGTCCTAGTTGACCCCGAAGGTTCGCTGGAGCGCCGCAACCACTGGGAAAAGACCAGCCACTCGCTGCTGGTCGGCGCCATCCTGCATGTCCTCTACGCCGAGGCGGATAAGACCCTCGCAGGCGTCGCCGCCTTCCTCTCCGATCCCAAGCGTCCGATCGAGACGACGCTGCAGGCGATGATGACCACGCCGCATCTGGCCGAGGCGGGACCGCATCCCGTCGTCGCATCAACCGCGCGCGAGCTTCTCAACAAATCCGACAACGAGCGATCGGGCGTGCTCTCGACCGCCATGTCGTTTCTTGGCCTCTACCGCGATCCTGTGGTGGCGCAGGTCACACGGCGCTGCGACTGGCGCATCACCGACCTGATCACCCAGGACCGACCAGCGACGCTCTATCTCGTGGTGCCGCCTTCTGACATCAGCCGCACCAAGCCGCTGATCCGCCTGGTGCTGAACCAGATCGGCCGACGGCTGACCGAAGACCTGCACGCCAAGAACCGGCGCCATCGGGTCCTGCTCATGCTCGACGAATTCCCGGCGCTTGGACGGCTCGATTTCTTCGAGAGCGCGCTAGCGTTCATGGCCGGCTACGGGCTCAAGGCGTTCCTGATCGCGCAGTCGCTGAACCAGATCGAAAAGGCCTACGGCGCAAACAACTCCATCCTCGACAACTGCCATGTGCGGGTCAGCTTCGCGACCAACGACGAGCGCACAGCCAAGCGTGTGTCGGACGCGCTCGGCACCGCCACCGAGATGAAGGCGATGAAGAACTATGCCGGGCACCGGCTCTCGCCCTGGCTCGGCCACCTGATGGTCTCCAGATCCGAGACGGCGCGCCCGTTGATGACGCCGGGCGAGGTGATGCAGCTTCCGCCCGCAGATGAGATCGTCATGGTCGCGGGTACACCGCCCATACGCGCCAAGAAGGCGCGGTACTACGAGGACAAGCGGCTGGCGGAGCGGATACTGCCGCCGCCCCGGCTTGCGACGAAAACCCGGCGGCCGACATCGGACACGTGGTCTACGCTCGCGCCCCAAAAGCCATCCGAAGCGCTGCTCGACGAAAACGAAAAGGCCGAAGACGCCGCCAATGGCGGCCTGCGGCGGGAGCCCGAACTTCCCGACCATGTGGCGATCGCCAAGGAAACGGCGCCGGCGCCCGCGCACGAGGAATTCGCGATCATCGACGATGAGCCTGAAGACGCCGCGCGCCAGTCCCGCGTCCTTCGCCAACAGTTGGGAGGTCTTGCGCGTCAGGCGTCGCTCGATCCCGCCGATGGTCTCGAACTGTAGGGGGCAACGATGCGCGACCGGATGAACGTCTATTTTCCGCCGGCGATGTTGAAGGAGATCGCCGATCTGGCGGACCGCAAAGGCCTGTCGCGCTCGGCCATCGTCGAAGCCGCCGTCGCGTCGTTCCTGTCGCCTGATGGCGCTGATCGACGTGAAGCTGCCTTCACCCGGCGTCTTGATCGACTGACGCGCCAGGTCCAGCGTCTTGAACGCAACGTCGGGATCTCGACAGAGACGTTGGCCCTGTTCGTGAGGTTCTGGCTCACCATCACGCCGCCTCTGCCGAACGACGCGCAAGCAGCCGCCCAAATCAAGGGGCGGGAACGCTACGAAGGCTTCATCGAGGCGCTCGGGCGCAGACTGCAGAAGGGACAGAGCCTCTTTCAGGAAATCCCCGACGATGTCGCTGGAAGGTTCCAGTCGCCGGACCCCGACGACTCGCCCCACGAAAACTGACCCCAAAGATCGCAACCCGCGAGTCGATCAGCCAGTCGACGGATTCGCCGTCCGCCTGTCTTTCTACGCCAGAGCACTACTACGCCCAGACGCTTGTTGAACTGCCCCAATTGCTCCCCTTTCTAATCATCCCCGTTGCCGAGCGCCTTCTGCGATCGGCTCTGAACGGGGTCGATCGTGGCGGTTCATTCCTTCCAGTCCGAAGCGGTTTCGAGGGGCGCACGCATGCTGCGCACCGCGCTCGGGCCGGCGATCGCGGCCTTCCTCGAAGACCCAAGCATCGTCGAGGTGATGCTGAACCCCGACGGGCGGCTCTGGATCGACCGCTTGTCGAGCGGACTTGCCGATACGGGTGAGCGGCTATCGGCGGCCGATGGCGAACGGATCGTTCGCCTAGTCGCCCACCATGTCGGCGCCGAAGTCCATGCCGGCGCCCCGCGCGTCTCAGCCGAGCTGCCGGAAACGGGAGAGCGGTTCGAAGGACTTCTTCCGCCGGTCGTCGCGGCCCCGGCGTTCGCGATCCGCAAACCAGCAGTCGCGGTCTTCACCCTCGAAAACTACGTCGCCGCCGGAATCATGTCGGCCGCACAGGCCGCGGCACTTCGCCAAGCCGTGTCCGAGCGCCGCAATATCCTGGTCGCCGGCGGCACTTCCACAGGCAAGACAACCCTCACGAACGCCTTGCTCGCCGAAGTCGCGAAGACCTCGGACCGGGTCGTTCTGATCGAAGACACCCGTGAACTTCAATGCCAAGCGCCCAACCTTGTGGCGCTGCGCACCAAGGACGGCGTCGTTTCGCTCTCCGATCTCGTCAGGTCATCGCTGCGCTTGCGCCCCGATCGCATTCCGATCGGCGAGGTGCGCGGCGCGGAGGCGCTCGATCTCCTCAAGGCCTGGGGCACGGGCCATCCCGGCGGTGTCGGCACCATTCACGCCGGCACTGGCATCGGCGCGCTGCGCCGCCTTGAGCAACTCATCCAGGAGGCTGTCGTCACGGTCCCGCGCGCCCTGATCGCCGAGACCATCGACCTCGTCGCGGTTCTCGCCGGCCGGGGCTCCGAGCGGCGATTGGCCGAACTCGTCCGCGTCACCGGCCTTGGACCGGCCGGGGATTACGCCCTCTCACCAGCAGGAGATACCGAATGATCCGTCGACTTCTTCCCATTCGTCGCCTTCTCGCGGCGGCCGCCGCCGTTGGCGTGGCCACCCTCGCGAGCGCGCCAGCCTGGGCCGCCGGCTCCAACATGCCGTGGGAGCAGCCGCTCAATCAGATCCTGCAATCGGTCGAAGGGCCGGTCGCCAAGATCATCGCGGTGATCATCATCATCGTCACCGGCCTCACCCTGGCGTTCGGGGATACCTCGGGCGGATTTCGCCGGCTTATCCAGATCGTGTTCGGTCTGTCGATCGCGTTTGCCGCGTCGAGCTTCTTCCTGTCGTTCTTCTCCTTCGGCGGCGGGGCGCTGATCTGATGGACGGCATCGCCGCAGATGAACCCGTCCACGGCTTCGTCGCACCCGTCCATCGGGCGCTGACAGAGCCGATCCTGCTCGGCGGCGCGCCCCGCGCCGTCGCAATCCTGAATGGCACCTTGGCTGCAGCGTTGGGGCTGGGCCTGCGCCTATGGATCGCCGGGCTGCTGCTTTGGGTGATCGGACACGCCGCCGCCGTTTGGGCGGCGAAGCGCGATCCGATGTTCGTCGACGTGGTGCGCCGCCATCTGCGCATCCCTGGCCATCTTAGCGTCTGAGGCCGGGCAATGATGAACCTGGCCGAATATCGCCGTTCGATGACGCACCTGGCGGACTTCCTCCCCTGGGCGGCGCTCGTCGATGAGGGCGTGGTCCTCAACAAGGATGGCAGCTTCCAACGGACGGCGCGCTTTCGCGGCCCCGATCTCGACAGCGCCGTGCCCGCCGAACTGGTCGCCGTCGCCGGACGCCTGAACAACGCGCTGCGGCGGCTGGGGTCAGGCTGGGCGGTCTTCGTCGAAGCGCAACGTCATCCGGCCTTCCACTATCCGGAGAGCCGTTTTCCCGATGCCGCGTCGGCCCTGGTCGATGCCGAGCGCAAGGCCGAATTCGAGGAAGAAGGCGTCCACTTCGAGTCCAGCTACTTCCTGACGTTCCTCTATCTGCCGCCAGCCGAAGACGCCGCGCGCGCCGAGCGCTTTCTCTATGAGGGCCGCGAGCGCGCCGAAGGCGCCAATGCGCGCGAAGCCCTGCGCGGCTTTGTCGATCGCACCGATCGTGTGCTCCAGCTCGTCGAAGGCTTCATGCCGGAAAGCGCCTGGCTCGATGACGCCGAGACGCTGACGTACCTGCACGCCACGGTCTCGACCAAACGCCAGCGGGTCCGCGTGCCCGAAATTCCTATGCACCTCGACGCCGTGCTGGCCGACCAACCCCTAACGGCTGGCCTGGAGCCGATGCTCGGCGATGCGCATCTGCGCGTGCTGACCCTCGTCGGCTTCCCCACGGCGACCACGCCCGGCCTTCTCGACGAGCTCAATCGGCTGGCCTACCCATACCGCTGGTCGACGCGCGCGATCATGCTCGACAAGACCGACGCGACCAAACTCCTCACCAAGATCCGGCGGCAATGGTTCGCCAAGCGCAAATCCATCGCGGCCATCCTGAAGGAGGTGATGACCAACGAGGCCTCGGCGCTTCTCGACACCGACGCCCACAACAAGGCGATGGACGCCGACGCCGCTCTTCAGGAGCTCGGATCCGACATCATCGGACAGGCTTACGTCACCGCGACCGTCACGGTCTGGGACAACGATCCGCGCATCGCCGACGAGAAACTGCGGCTGGTCGAAAAGGTCATCCAAGGCCGCGACTTCACCTGCATGGTGGAAACCGTCAACGTCGTCGAAGCCTGGCTCGGCTCGCTGCCGGGACATGCCTACGCAAATGTCCGTCAGCCGCCGGTCTCGACGCTGAACCTGGCCCACATGATCCCGCTTTCGGCGGTCTGGGCCGGTCCGGCGCGCGATGAGCATTTTAAGGCGCCGGCGCTGTTCTTCGCGCGGACCGAGGGTTCGACGCCATTCCGCTTCAGCCTTCATGTGGGCGATGTCGGCCACACCCTGGTCGTCGGGCCGACGGGCGCGGGCAAGTCGGTTCTGCTGGCGCTGATGGCCTTGCAGTTCCGCCGCTACGCCAACTCCCAGATCTTCGCCTTCGATTTCGGCGGCTCGATCCGCGCGGCGGCGCTCGCCATGAACGGCGACTGGCATGATCTCGGCGGCGCGCTCTCGGAGGATGCCGCAGAGCCCGTCGCGCTGCAGCCGCTGGCCCTGATCGACAACGCCGCCGAACGCGGCTGGGCGGCGGAATGGATCGGCGCGATGCTGGCGCGCGAAAAGATCAGCGTGACGCCGGAGGTCAAAGACCTGCTTTGGTCAGCGCTTTCCTCACTCGCCAGCGCGCCCGTCACTGAACGCACCCTGACCGGACTATCGGTGCTGCTGCAATCGCAGTCCCTGAAGCGGGCCTTGCAATCCTATTGTCTTGGCGGCCCCTACGGGCGCCTGCTCGACGCAGAGGCCGAGCGTCTTGGCGGATCGAGCGTCCAAGCCTTTGAGACCGAGGGGTTGATCGGCACGGGCGCCGCGCCCGCGGTGCTGGCCTATCTCTTCCACCGTATCGAGGGCCGGCTCGACGGACGCCCAACTCTGCTGATCGTCGATGAAGGCTGGCTCGCCCTCGACGACGAAGGCTTTGCCTTACAGCTCCGCGAATGGCTGAAGACTCTTCGCAAGAAGAACGCCAGCGTCATCTTCGCCACCCAATCGCTATCGGACATCGACGGCAGCGCCATCGCGCCCGCCATCATCGAAAGCTGCCCGACGCGGCTCTTCCTGCCGAATGAGCGCGCGATCGAGCCACAGATCACCGCCATCTACCGGCGCTTCGGCCTCAATGATCGTCAGATCGAGATCCTGGCGCGCGCCACGCCCAAGCGCGACTATTACTGCCAGTCGCGACGCGGCAATCGCCTGTTCGAATTGGGCCTCGGCGACGTCGCCCTGGCCTTCACCGCCACGTCCTCGAAATCGGACCAAGCCGCCATCGAGCGCCTGCTCGTCGAGCATGGCCGTGACAGCTTCGTGCCCGCTTGGCTGCGCCTGCGCGACGCCGGCTGGGCGGCCGACCTCATCCCCACTCTTCGCAACCTGGAGACCTGAGCCATGACGCGACTCCGTTTTCGCCATTTCGCGGCGTCGACCGCGCTCGCACTGTCGCTGCTCGTGGCGGTGCCGCCAGCGTCGGCGCAATGGATCGTCTTCGACCCGAACAACTTCTCGCAGAATGTGCTGACCGCCGCGCGCGAGCTTCAGCAGATCACCAACCAAATCACATCGCTTCAGAACGAAGCGCAGATGCTGATCAACCAGGCGCGCAATCTCGCGAGCCTGCCGTATTCCTCGCTGCAGCAGCTTCAGTCGTCGATCCAGCGCACCCAGCAGCTCCTCTCCCAGGCGCAGAACATCGCCTACAATGTTCAGCAGATCGACAGCGCGTTCCAGACGACCTACGGCAGCGCGAACGCCAGCCAGTCCAATCAGGCGCTGATCGCCAACGCACAAGCGCGGTGGCAGAACTCGGTCGGCGCTCTGCAGGACGCCATGCGGGTGCAGGCTGGCGTCGTCGGCAATCTCGACACCAACCGCACGCAGATGTCGGCGCTCGTGTCGTCCAGCCAATCGGCCACCGGCGCGCTCCAGGCAGCCCAGGCCGGCAATCAGATCCTTGCGCTTCAGGCCCAGCAGCTTGCCGATCTCACCGCGGCCGTCGCCGCCCAAGGACGGGCGCAGAGTCTTCAGGCCGCCCAGCAAGCCGCCGCCCAGGATCAGGGGAAGGAGCAGCTTCGGCGGTTCCTGACGCCCGGCGCGGGCTATCAGCCCACGACCATCACGATGTTCCATCAATGATACCGCGCATCACGCCAGAAACGGCGGCGCGGGTGGCGGCAATGGCCCTCGTCGTCCTCGCGATCGCGGCGACCGCGGTTCAGATCAGACACGGCGATCCGAAACCGGCTGCCTCTTCCGCTTCGTCCACCGCTGCTGTTGAGGATGATCCCCTGCGCGCAGAGCTGAAACGGTGCCAGCTTCTCGGTGAGGCTGGCGCTCACGACGACGACTGCTTGCGCGCCTGGGCAGAGAACCGTCGCCGGTTCCTGCATCTCTCGGCGCCGGCGCAGCGATCCCAGCCTGTTGCGATGTTCCCAAGCGCGCCGAGCCGCGATGGCGCGACCGGTGACGCATCACCGCACCAGCCAACCCCAAAAGGCGAGTGACCCTATGGGCGGCACCGGCGTCATTGATCGTTTCCTCGCGGTCTTCACCCAATACATCGACTCAGGCTTCGGCCTGCTCGGCGGCGAAGTCGCCTTCATCGCCACCACGCTGATCGTGATCGACGTGACGCTGGCCGCCCTCTTCTGGTCGTGGGGCGCCGACGACGACATCATCGCCCGCCTCGTCAAGAAGACGCTGTTCGTCGGCGTCTTCGCCTATCTGATCGGCAACTGGAACAACCTCGCCCGCATTATCTTCGAGAGCTTCGCGGGTCTTGGCCTGAAGGCCTCAGGCACCGGGCTCGCCGAGGCGGACTTTCTGCGGCCCGGCCGGATCGCCCAGATCGGCCTCGATGCAGGCCGCCCTATTCTCGATTCGATCTCAGGCCTGATGGGCTATGTCTCGTTCTTCGAGAACTTCATCCAGATCATCGTCCTGCTCTTTGCCTGGGTGTTGGTGCTGCTCGCCTTCTTCATCCTGGCGATCCAGCTTTTCGTCACCCTGATCGAATTCAAGCTGACGACCCTTGCGGGCTTCGTCCTCATCCCCTTTGGCCTGTTCGGCAAGACCGCCTTCGCCGCTGAACGCGTGCTCGGAAACGTCGTCTCCTCGGGGATCAAGGTGCTGGTCCTGGCCGTCATAGTCGGGATCGGCTCGACGCTGTTTTCGCAGTTCACCGCGGGCTTTGGCGGCGCCCAGCCATCGATCGACGACGCCATGGCGATCGTGCTCGCGGCCTTGTCGCTGCTTGGGCTTGGAATCTTTGGCCCAGGCATCGCCAACGGCATCGTTTCGGGCGGACCACAGCTCGGCGCCGGTGCGGCTGTTGGCACGGGACTCGCAGCGGGCGGCGTCGTCGCCGCGGGTGCCGGTCTCGCAGCGGGAGGCGCGGGCCTTCTTGGCGGCGCTGTCGCCGGAACCGCACGCGGTGGGGCAGCGCTCGCTGGTGGCGCCACGGCCGCCTATCGCGCCGGCGGCGCATCCGGTGTCGCCAGCGCTGGCCTCTACAAAGGCGCCGAAGCGATCGCCAGTCCGCTGCGCCGCGCCGCCGCCAGTCTGAAGTCCAGCTTCGAAGCGGGCGGCAGCGCCGTAAGCGGAGAAACGGCGGCCGGGGGCGCTGAAGGCGCAAGCGGCGCGTCTTCATCGGGTTCCGCCGCGACGAGCGGGCCTCCCGAATGGGCCAAGCGCATGAAGCGCTCCCAGACCATCAGCCACGGCGCATCCACAGCCACTCACGCGGTCAAATCCGGTGACGGCGGCGGTGGCGGCGCGTCCGTCGATCTCTCGGAAGGGGAATGAGCATGTTCCGAAGACCATCGGTGCGCTACGGGCGCACCCCAGAGCCGGAGACGCCCTACCAGAAGGCGGCCCAGGTCTGGGACGAGCGGATCGGTTCAGCCCGCGTCCAGGCGAAGAATTGGCGGTTCATGGCTTTCGGGTCACTGGTTCTAGCGGGCCTGCTCGCCGGCGGCCTGGTGTGGCAATCGGCGCGCGGCACCATCACGCCTTGGGTGGTGCAGGTCGACAAGCTCGGCCAAGCCCAGGCGATCGCGCCGGCCAACGCCGATTATCAGCCGACCGATCCGCAGATCGCCTACCATCTGGCGCGCTTCATCGAGGATGTGCGCGGCCTGCCGGCCGACCCGATCATCCTGAGGCAGCAGTGGCTGCGCGCCTACGATTTCACGACCGACCGCGGCGCGGTCGCGCTCAACGAATACGCGCGCACCAACGATCCCTTCGCCAATCTCGGCAAGATTCAAATCTCTGTCGAAGTCTCCAGTGTCATTCGCGCCTCGCCGGACTCGTTCCGTGTCGCCTGGATCCAGCGCCGATACGAAAACGGCAGTCTGAGCTCGACTGAACGCTGGACCGCGATCCTCTCCGTCGTGCTCCAGACCCCGCACGACGCCGACAAGCTGCGGAAGAACCCGCTCGGGGTCTACGTCAACGCCATCAACTGGTCGAAGGAGCTGGGGCAATGAAGCCACCAACCGTTCGCAATCCCGCTCTTACGGCTTTCCGCAGAACCGCAATTCCAGCTTTGCTGCTTTCCGCCTCTGCGCTCGCCGGCTGCTCTCATCTCCAAAAGCCGCCCGAAATCGCGCTTGACGATGTCGCGGCTCCTGCGGTGCTCCAGGTCGATCCGCCTGCGCCAGTGCAGGTCGTGGAGCTGCCCAAGCCCCTTCCACTTCCTGGTCAATTGAAGCCCATCCCTTCGGGCAAGGCGCCGCCCGAGCCGGGCGATCCAACGACGCGCGTCAATCAGGCCAATGCCGCCGCGCGCGTGCAGCCCGTGCGCGATGGCTTCATCAACGCCGTGCAGGTCTACCCTTTCTCCGGCGGCGCGCTCTACCAGGTCTACACGGCGCCCGGGCAGGTGACCGATGTCACCCTTCAGGAGGGCGAACAGCTCGTCGGATCGGGGCCGGTCGCCGCGGGTGATACCGTGCGCTGGATCATCGGTGACACAGAGAGCGGCGCGGGCGCCGCCAAACGTATCCACATCCTTGTGAAGCCGACGCGGCCCGATCTTCTGACCAACCTCGTCATCAACACCGATCGCCGGACCTACCTGCTGGAGCTCCGCTCGACGGCGGCGACCTACATGGCGTCGGTATCCTGGCAGTATCCGCAGGATCAGCTGATCGCGCTTCGGCGCCAGAACACCACAGCGGCGACCGCAGCACCGATCGACGTTGGCGTAGACGTCTCGAAGCTCCGATTCCGATACCAGATCACCGGGGACAATCCGTCGTGGCGACCGCTATCGGCTTTCGATGACGGCTCGAAGGTCTATATCGAAATGCCGCGCGGTCTCGCCCAGGGCGAGGCGCCGCCGCTCTTCGTGATCGGCCCCGAGGGCGACGGCCAGCTCGTCAATTATCGCGTCCGCCAGAACTACTACATCGTCGATCGTCTGTTCGCCGCCGCCGAGCTTCGGTTGGGCGGCGACCACCAGCAGACCGTCCGCATCTCCCGAACTGACGGGAGGCAGCGGTGAGCGAGAACGGGCAAGAGGAAGCCCCTCCCGAACCGGAACGCCTGCGAGAACCAACCGCGGCCTCTCTGCGGCTCCGGTCCGAGCGACCGCGCGTGACGCGTTTGTCCCGCAAGGTGCTGGCCGGCGGCGCGGCCGTGGCGCTCATCGCGGTCTCCGGCGCGGTGTTCTGGGCGCTGCAGAACAATCGCACCAAGACGGCGCCCGAGGAGCTCTACAGCACCGATCATCGCACCACGGCCGAGGGCCTTACCGGTCTGCCGCGCGACTATGCCGGTATTCCGCGGGCGGCGCCGCAACTCGGGCCGCCGCTACCCGGCGATCTCGGTCGGCCCATGCTCAACGCCGGCGGCGCGCCAAACACCGTGGTTCCCACGGCGCCCGCCGTGGATCCCGAGGTGCAACGGCGCGCGCAGGAGATCGAGGCCGCGCGGCTTAGCCGCCTATTCGCCTCGACCAATATCCGCGAATTACCAGCCCTGACTCCTGCGCCCGCCGTTTCGCCAGATGCAAACGGTACGACCGGTCAGGCTTCCCAGCCGTCGACCGACGCGGCGTTCGCGCAGAACGGCCAGGACCGCAAACTCGCCTTCGTCAACGGCTCCGTCGATCGACGCACCACCAGCCCCGATCGCCTGGCGGCGCCAGCCTCAGCTTTCGTCGTGCAGGCCGGGACAGTCATTCCCGGCGCACTGATCACCGGTATCCGGTCCGACCTCCCAGGTCAGATCACGGCTCAGGTCACGGAGAACGTCTATGACAGCCCGACCGGCAAGTCCCTGCTCATTCCGCAAGGGGCGCGGTTGATCGGAAACTACGACAGCCAGGTCTCCTTCGGTCAGTCGCGTGTCTTGCTTGTCTGGACGCGGCTCATCCTGCCCAGCGGGAAATCGATCGTCCTCGAACGCCAGCCCGGCGCGGACGCCGCTGGCTATTCAGGCCTTGAAGACGAGGTCGACAACCATTGGGGCATGCTCTTCAAGGCGGCGATGCTCTCGACACTTCTGAGCGTGGGGTCAGAGGCGGGCACAGGCAGCAACGAAAACTCGCTCGTGCAGGCCTTGCGCCAGGGCGCGTCCCAGAGCTTCAACCAGACCGGCCAGCAAGTCGTCGGCCGCTATCTCAACATCCAGCCGACCCTTACGATCCGACCGGGATTTCCGGTGCGCGTGATCGTCAACCGAGACCTCGTGCTCGAACCCTATCAAGGCTGAGGAGACGACCGATGGCCAAGCTGAAACTCGGCGCGATCGCCGATGACAGACCGATCAAGCTGACCGTGGAACTGCCCGCGGCCGTCCACCGGGATCTGACCGCCTATGCCGAGGCTTTGGGCCGCGAGACCGGGCAGCCAGCCATCGAACCGACGAAGCTGATCGCGCCCATGCTGGCGCGCTTCATCGCCGGTGATCGGGCATTCGCCAAGGCCCGCAAAATTAGGACGCCAGCTCAATCGCCTTCGACCGCGGCGAGCTCGATGCCATCGACCGAGCAAGGCTGAGAAAACGCCGAAAAGCGGGGTTGTCGTTGCCCGGTAGCCAGACGGCGCTGTAGGACAAAATATCATCGGTGGAGGCGAGCGGCAGGAAGACGACGTCGGGATAGCGGGTTCCGATGCCGGCCTCACTGGCGAGCGTGATGCCAAGGCCAATGGCGACCAGATGCATCAACGTCTCCCGGCCGACACCATGGCGCTCGACCGAGGGACTACCCCCGAGTTCAACCACCCGTCGGACGATATAGTCGTGGACCTCGGGGCCTGGCGCGTCCCGGCTAACGATAAAGCGCTCCTCCTTCAAAGATGCCCAGTCAACCGCTTCGCCCCGGGCAAGGGCATGCCATGTCGGCAAGGCCGCATAGACCCGGGCCTTCCAAAGGACTGCCGTATCGCAATGCGACGCGGTCGGCGCGCCGGTGACGAATGCGACGTCGAGCTGCCGCTCAGTGATCCGGGCGAGATGCTCGCTCGCCGAGCCTTCGACCAGCTCGATCGCAATGGCGGGGTTGTAGCAATGATAGTGGCCAAGGACGTCGCGCATGAACCCGCCGGAGACGGAAGACAGAATGCCGATCCGAAGCACGCCTTCCGCACCTCGCCCGGCGCTGGCAGCCGCTTTCACGGCATGGTCGATCTCGGAAAGCGCTGGCCTGGCCCGCTCAAGAAATCGCCGACCCGCCTCGGTTAGCCGCACGCCGGTGGACTCTCGCTCAAACAGGGACACGCCGAGCGCGTCTTCTAGCGCCCTGACGCGTCGGCTGACCGCAGATTGCCGAACACCGAGCACCTGCGCCGCCCGGCTGAAACTGAGATGCTCAGCGACCAGCAGGGCCTGAGAAACAGAAACAAGATTGATCACGCACCTGGCCTCCACTCCTACGCGTGGGAACCCCGCCTCGGGAGATAGAATGGCACAGGTATTTGGGCAAAACGGGGGCGATGTTGGCTCACGCGAAAGACCGCCGCTCTCGTCTTGCCCTATGTATTACCGAACATTAATCCTTATTACGCCAGCTCGGCCGAGTGAACTTGCGGAGACCGTCGATCAAGTGTGTCCCATCAGGTCATCGACCTTGGTCGCCTTGATGTATCGGGCCGGATTCTTGTCCACCGCCAGCGCCTTGAAGTGCGCTTCACCGCAGGCAATCTTCGCCGCTTCCTGGTCGCGCAGGTCATCGACAAACAGGCTGCCCTTGGTCTCCACGACGAAATACAACCGTTCTTCGCCGCTGACCTCAACCAGCACCGCCCAGTCAGGATTATAGGTGCCCAGCGGAGTCGGCACTTTGAACCAACCTGGCAGCTTGGCGTAGATCTTCACCGCCTCGTTTTTCTCAAGCTGTTCGGCGAAGGTGCGCTCGACGCCGCCAGAGTCATAAATCACGTGCTCGAACACGGACTTCTGCGCGTCCTTCAGCATGTTGCGCAGATATCCCGTCAGCTCTTCCTGCTGGAAAAGCTCCTGCGCGTAATACTGGTCTTCACCGATCCGCTGGTATTTGATGCCGTCAACAACAGCCAGCCGCTTGGTCCGATTGATCACCTCGCCCGCGATCTCGATGAACGCCTGCGGGTTACGCTTAAAGTCCGTCAAACGGCCGCACTCGGTCAAAATGCGGACCAGGCTTTTGCGCGTGAGCTGCGTCCGGTCCTGAAGATCGGTGAGCACGTCCGGGAGGACGATGTCGCCTTCCTCGATCGTCACGATCGTTCCGCTATCCTTGTCGTGCTCCTTGGCCAGAACGCCGCCCTGACCAATGGAAAGATCGGCCTTTCTGATCCGCACGCGCGCCTTCGACACGGGCGGGCCGTTGGCGATGGCCTTCGCGCAATCCACTAGCAGCTTCTCGTTATCGAAGTGAACGCGATAGGTCGTCTTGTGCTTGATCCGATCCCACAGCGCCTGGAACTCGGCGCTTTCCAGAATGGCCTGCCGCGTTTTGACGACCACACGCTCATCGGCATTCTTGATATCCAGCTTGCCAGCCACCTTCTTCAGGACGTCGCGCACCGATGCCAGATGCGGCGCCAGCGCCGGCGGCAGAGCGAAAGAGCCATCCTTCAGCGCGGTGCGAAGGGTGTCCTGCACCTTGCCTTTCGCGTCCACGAACCCCTGCGACTTCAGATGGTCGAAGATCGCCGCTGACTCCTCGAAGCCGAGCATGCCGGTCGAACCGTCGGCCTTGACGACCGGGATGGCCGCGAACTGATGCTTCTCGACGATGCCGAACTTGATCCCGGTATCCTTCTCGATTTCCTTCTGCAGGTTTTCGGCGAACTCCTCGTAGCTCTCGGTGGCGATCACGGTCAGCGTGTTGATGTCGAAGCCGCGCAGGCGCTCGCCCTTCTGATTGACGCAAAGCCGCAGCCCGCGGCCAATCGTCTGGCGACGCTCGCGTTCAGTTCCGATTTCGCGCAGAGCGCAAATCTGGAAGACGTTGGGATTGTCCCAGCCTTCCTTCAGCGCCGAGTGGGAGAAGATGAACTTCAGCTTGGTCTCGAAGCCGAGGAGCTTCTCCTTGTCCTTCATGATCAGGTTGTAGGCGCGCTCCGCGTTGTCGCGGGAGACCTGATTGTTGTCGGCCGTGTCGGTCCAGCGCCTGGCCTTGTCGATCGAGAAATAGCCGTCGTGGACCTCTTCGGCCTCGGACGTCAGATCGACCTCCTTGAACAGGCTGACAAACTCGGGAAGTTTCGCCGCGCGCCGGTACTCTTCCTCGAAAATCCGGGCGTATTTGCCCTTTACGGGATTCCCGTCGGCGTCATAGGACCGGTAGTGCTCGACCGCGTCGATGAAGAACAGGCTGAGCACCTTAACGCCAAGCGGCGCGAGGCGCTTTTCCTTTTCGAGATGCTCGTGGATTGTCCGGCGCAGCATCAGCCGCTTCAGCGCATCCGCGTCCACGTCGCCCACGGCCTGGCCGGGCTGGAGAAACGTCTCGCTGCCAGGCAGCTTCACTTCCAAAAGTTGGTTGTCACGCCCAGCGCGGATCTCGCCGATCCGGCAGTCGGCGTAGATAGCCCGCTTGGTCAGTTCCTCCAGGTCATCGCCATCTTGAACGACAACTTCCTTGCGGCGAACCTGCTTGCCCTCAAGGACGTCGATTTCAACGCGCGCCGTCACCGGCCCCTTGCCGTTGCTCGCCGAGACGAAACGGACATAGGCCTTGTTGTGACCGCCCTCGACTTCGAGCGAGGCGACCTCGATCTGCTTGACCAGCTTGCGCTCATAGGCGTCGACGGCGTCCAGGCGGAACACCATGTGGTGCTTGTCGACATGGGTCGCCGAGTAGCGCAGCGTGCAGAGCGGGTTCATCTCTCCCAGCGCGTTCTTGCCGGCGCCCGACAGACCGCCATCGACGCTTTGAGGTTCATCGACGATCAGGATCGGCCGGGTCGCGCGGATCAGATCGATCGGCCGCTCGCCGCCCGTCTTCTCGCTGTCCTTGTAAAGGTTGTTGACGTCCTTCTTGTTGATGGCGCCGACGGTCACGACCATGACCTGGATGTTCGGGCTGGTGGCGAAATTGCGCACCTGTCCGAGCTTCGCGGAATCATAGAGGAAATAGTCGAAGGGCTGGCCGGAGTAGAGGCCCTTGAAATGCTCCTCGGTGATCTGGAGAGTCTTGTAGACGCCTTCCTTGATCGCGACCGAAGGCACGACGATGACGAACTTGGTGAACCCATACAGTTTGTTCAGCTCGAAGACCGTCCTTAGGTAGACGTAGGTTTTGCCCGTGCCCGTCTCCATCTCGACCGTGAAATCACCGGAGGTCAGCGCCGTTGACGGAGCGAGGCCGTTCCGGAGCTGAATGTCCTTCAGGTTGGCGATGATCTCGTCGTCTAGCAGGGTCAGCCGGTTGCCGATGCCGAGTTCGCTCTCGACGAGGCCCAGCTCCCCTTGCACACCAAGGAAGCCGCCGAGATCGAGGCTCGGCTGTCCCGCCCGGTCCACCATCGGACGGCGCGTCACGGTGAATTCGGTGCGGTTGATCTCCTGGCCGCGAAACAGGTCGGCGACGGATTCAACGGCGAGCTTCTGGTAATCGAGATCCGGCTCGAAGTGCAGTTTCATCGAACCCTCCTCACAGGCTGCGAACGTCTGAAATGCCGTTCTGACTCAGGATCGCCGCCATGTTGGTTTTGGCGATGTCGTCGGCGAATCCGGAATCCTTGAACACCACGCGGGTATCGACGGCGGGCGCCATCTCCTTGATCCACGAGACGATGCCGGCGCTCAAGGGCTCGATGATGTCCTTGGTCAATTCGTCGGCAAGACATGCGATTAGTGCGCCGCCGCCAATAGAATGGACGGTCTTGTTGGCAATCAACTTTGTCTCGATGGGCACGCAAAGATCGAGACCCAATTTGAGCAGCAGCTCATAGAGGACGTCCTGCTCCTTGCGCCCTCGTACGAGATGCTCGGCGTTCTTCAGAAGGCTATTTTCCAGGTCGCCCCCGTCAGGCTCCCAAGCTCGTATATTAGACGACGCAAGCCTGAACACGCGGAAGCCGGTATCGCCAGAAAACCCCGGGTTGTCCGATCGGACTTTCAGAGCGCTGCGTCGGAGACGCTCTTTGGTAATCTCGGCGATATTCGCCGGCTTGCCAATATCAGCACAGAACTGGGCTGCGACCTTTTGATCGGCTTGCTCCACATCCAGGGGCTCCGGCAACTGGACAAGAATATACCTTCGAGATGCAGACTTGCTTGCGTTCTCGGCCATAACCGCATGACCAGTGGTTCCGCTCCCAGCAAAGAAATCTAAGACAAGATCATCGGGCTCACACAAATAAGAAATTAGACGCGAGATATCATTTACCGGTTTTGGATTGTCAAAAACTCTCTGACCATCAAAGAGCGCATTAAACTGATTGGCAGCTGTCTGCGCATAACTGTAGTGAACACTGATCATCACTTGATCAGAATTCTCAAACAAATTTGTTCTTACGCGCGGGACCGTGGTTTCGTCTGGACCGAATACAACACGGCCTTTCTCGACCTCCTCCCAAAATCGTTCAGAGGTAGGGTAGCGCCATCCGCTGATAGGCAATTTACAAGCGCGCTTCGTCTCGGGATGAAGAACCTCGTATCTTGGTCCGTTTCCGCCGGGCCAGTTGATGTTTCCGTCGTCTCGATACGGACCCCTCTCATCGAACTTGCGAAATCTGGCAAGTGGTTGCCTTGGATCATCCTCATCGAACGTCGCATAAAATGCGAAAATTCCTTCTCTTATCTTCTCCCAATCCGAACCGTATAAATTCTTTAGACGCTCGAACTCTTCTTTTAATTCTTCAACGCCCTCCTTTTCACCTCGAAAAATGATCTTTTGATCAGAAAGTTTTTGTTCATTACGTACGTAAATGCACATATATTCGTGACCGACAGAAAAATACTTTGCGTCGTTCTTTCTATTTCTATCGAAAACGAGAGTAGCCAAAAAGTTTTCCTCTCCGAAGACATCATCTAGAAGCCGCCGAACATTTGGAAATTCCACGTCATCGACGCTCACGATAATAATTCCATCTTCGCGAAGCAGGTTCCGGGCTAACTTGAATCGTGGATAGGCCATATTGAGCCAATCCGTATGAAAACGGCCCGACGCCTCTGTATTTGATGATATTTTGCGGCCACCCTCAAGTTGACCTGTCAGTTCCAGATAGTTTTTAATATTGTCTCGAAAATCGTCACGATAGACGAAGTCTTTTCCGGTGTTGTAAGGTGGATCGATATATATAAGCTTCACCTTGCCCGAATAACTCTTCTGCAGTAACTTTAGAACCTCGAGATTGTCACCTTCGATCATTAGGTTGTGAGTCGTTTCCCAATCGACGCTTTCGTCGGGGCACGGCAGTAGCGTACCGGTCGAAGGTGTCAGGGCGATCTGCCGCGCGCGCCGTTTGCCGTGCCAGTTGAGCCCGTACTTCTCATCGCGCTCGTCCACGGCGCCGCCGAGGAGACCCTTCAGCACTTCGAAGTCGATCTTGCCTTCTGCAAACGCGTCCGGAAACAGCGCCTTCAGCGCATCGATGTTGCCCGCCACAATGTCGGCGCTCTTCGTCTCGGGGCTTTCGGCGTCAAGCTTCTTCATGATCGGTTCCAACTCAAGCTGGGGCAAATCCGTGGCCGCGGCGATCACGCCGCTTCCAGGTGCAGAATTTCAGTTTCGACGTAGGTGCGGAAATCCGCCGAGGAGGTGAAGCAGCGGAAGCCCGCTCCACTCGCCAGGGCGAGGATATCCGCGCTCTCATTCAGCAACACGGCAACCGGAGCGCTGAGCCCCGCCTGAAGGCCCTCGGGCCAGGCGAGATCAAACAGAGCCTTCTGCGCGCCGGTAGCGGGGTCCGCGTAGTCAAACCCAATCTGTCCGCGTGGCAGGCCCTGGCCTTCAACCCAATCATTGAGCGATTCCAGCTCGGCTTCTTCAACCTCGCTGGTGATGCCGCCTATCATCGGCGCTTCCGCTTCGATCACTGGAGCGGCCTTGCCCATCCAGCGCGTGTCGCCGTGGAGCAATTCTTCGAAGCGACGGTTCGCCTCCGCCGCGAGCAAGGCCTTCCGAGCTTCGAGAAAATCGAGGTAGCGATCGATTTTCCAGAGCGCCGGATCGGTGGGGATCCACTGAGACGCCAGCGCGCCCGGATGCTTCGCCTCGATCTCCGGGAAATAGGCCTCCGGCAGCCGATCGCTGATGTTGAGGTTGGTGTCCTTGGTCAGGAAGCAGAAATTCGCCAGAGCGTTCACGTCGGGGCGACGGTGCTTCAGCTTGTAGAGCTGCGCCTTGGGGAAGATGTGATGCACCTCCAGGCGGCTCATCTTCCCGAGCAGACTGGCCCTGAGCGGCAGCCCGGTCCCCCAGTCCCGCGCCTCACCCATACGCGTCAGCATATAGAGCACCGGATAAAACCGGGCACCGAGACTCCACCCAGTGAAATGACCGGCTTCGACGCGCAGTCCGCCGTGCCAAAGCCGCAGTTGCTCCAGCAGCGTATCTAGGCCGCCTTTCGGCCCTTCGAGCGCCGCCAGATCCTGATCGATAAAGCTCTCCGTCGAACCGGAAAACCGTCCCCACATGCCGGCCTGGGCGAACCAGAAGAGCAGCTTGTCCCGCTCTTTCGCGTCCAGCGAGCCCTTGTTCTTGTCCAAGTAGCGGACCATCACCGGCACGCCGAAGCGGCCGAAGAACACCTGGTCATGATCGAGCCCGAGGCGTCCGGCGATCAGGTTCAAAGACGCATCGATGTGCTTGTTGGCGCGCTTCAGCCCATCCTGGATATCGAGCGCGCCCTTGTCGTGCAGGTAGCTGAACTTGGCCTCGCCAGTGAGCACGGTGTTCACCGAACGCAGAAGCCAATCGAGGTTGAACTGATACCCGGCGGCGGTCCATTCCTTCAGCTTGGCCTTCATGGAGTCGCGGGCTTCCGGCCACTCGGCGCAGATTTTCGCAAGCGCCAGATCGCCCTTCGACAGTTTGGTGCCGCCGCTGTTCACGCGGTTGAAGATGTCGACCACGACGTCCAGGGTCTTGTCCTGTCCGGTCACCTCTTCGATATGCAAATCGATCTCCGTCACGCCGAGCAGCGCGCCGAGCCGGCCGACATAGGCGCCGACATTCGCCACATGAGCGGGGTCAGCCGAGAGCTGCGCGATCAGCGCACCCAGGCCTGCGTTCCCAGCCTTCATCAAGCTGGTGACGTCGATCCACAGCGGATCGTCTTGCATTTTCACCGGCTGGTAGAACGCGAAGGTCTCGGTCCCGAGGTGAAACCGGAGCCCACTAAAGGCCTGCGCATTGCCGTCGAAGAACTTCGGGGGATGGCCCCGCACGACACCATAGAGCGAGGTCATGCGTTGCTGCCCGTCGAGCAACAGCTTGACGATCCCCGCGGCAAGCGGCCCGTCGCCTCGATGCGCCGCTGTCTTCGCTTCGGTCGCCCACACCAACAGGCCGCCTACGGGATGGCGGCGATAAAGGGAGTCGAACAGGCCGCGGACCTGGTCGCGGTTCCAGACATAGCCCCGCTGAAATTCGGGCAGCGCCATATGTCCGCTGTCTATGTGATCCAGGATCGTCGAAATCTTCATGCGCTATCCCCCAGCATCATCTTCTTGTTCCGATCCATTGCGGTCTCTAGCGCTTTGATCTTCTGATTCAGATCTACTCGCTGGCTAATCTGTTTTGCTTTTGAAGCCTGCGTTCGCAGTTGTGCCGCTTCCCGCGCAAGCCGCGTATGTTCTCCAAGGGCCGTGCGACGGCGGTCAATAAGCGCGCCCTCGTCTTTTACCTCGTAGACGCCTGAAAGCCGTGCAGCCACCAACGCCTCGATCCGCGCGAGCCAGCCGTCGTACACGGCCGACAGATCGCGCGCTGGCTGACTCTTCAGCGCGATACTTTCCATGAAAGCGCGCTCGGCTACCGGCGGCGTGGCGGGGTCGATCTCGCTGGCGACGACAACGCGCTCAACGACAATCTTGTCGCCCTCGTTCTGCGCCGCACGTTTGGGAGCGACCGAGACGGCGACGCCGCCAGGGCCGGTTGTGATCAGCAGCACCGGATACGGAATTGCGCGGTGGATCAGCTCGGTCAGGCGTGTAGCGCGGGCGTCCGGGCGGAACGTCGCGGCGATGACAGCAATTTCCGAATAGTCGTGAATTTCGTCTGTGAAGGCGGGAATGGCGATGGTGTTCGGCTTGAGCGCCGCGAGCCAATGGATCTCATCGACGCCGTCCTGAATTGCGCGCTTGTCGGCGGTCGTTGGCGCGCCTTGCTCGACCAGCATCTTCTTGGGCACGCGCGTATCAACCCGCGCTCGCGGGGGGAGATCGAGAGCGGCGACAATCGCGGCGATCGCCGCCATCCCCGTCATGAAGCAGCACTCGTCGAGGGGGCAAAAGCGACCAGGAAGGCGACCACCTCGAAGTCGTTGATTCCGGCGAATTCGCCCTTCATGGCGTGCGTGCCGCCCATCTGAAACAGGCTGGCGACTGCGCGCTCTTCGCGCTTGCCCACGAGGGTCCCGATGGCCCGGGCGAGCAACTTGCGATAGGGCTCCATGTCGCGGCCCGATCGGGTCGCTTTGTCGAAGCGCTTGTAGGCCTCCTGGTCAGGCTGATCGTGACCAAGGCTGAGCTTTTTCAAGCGGTCGAGCACCTGCTTCGCCTGCGTATAGGGAAGCAGGACCTCTCCGTCATCGCCGACATGGACGACGTAGTGCGGCGCCAGCGGATAGCCGGGCTCCGCGACCGCGAGCGCCGCCTCCCCAACGGCCCTCAGACAGAAGATGACGCCAGGCGGAATCGGGTTCTCCCTGTCGCCCAGAGCCTCGGTAACTGCATACGTCCCGAGCGGTAACGCATCGAGGCGGCTTCGATTGGTTCGCAGAAACCCTGCAAGATCGATGCGAAAATCGTTGAGGGTGAGGTCCGCGATGGAGACGCCACTCGACAGATCTTCAAGATCGATCACGGCGTCCTGTAGCTTCTGAAGCTGAGCGCGCCGGTACTCCAGGTCGTTCATCTCGTTGCCGGCCTGGAACTCGATGACGTTTTCCTCGCCCGTCGCCGACACGTCGAGAAGCATCATGCGTCCGCTGACACGGGATTCGAGGTCGAGATATTCGTCCAGCTCCATATTCGGCCAGAAGTTGACCAACTGTATTTTCGAGTTCTGCGAGCCGATCCGGTCCACGCGCCCGAAGCGCTGGATGATGCGGACCGGGTTCCAGTGAATGTCGTAGTTGATGAGAAAGTCGCAGTCCTGGAGGTTCTGCCCCTCCGAGATGCAGTCGGTCGCGATCAGAAGATCGATTTCGCCTTCCGATGCGAGTTCGGCAGGACGTTCCTTGGAACGTGGCGAGAAGGCGCTCAGGATGCCGCTCATGTCACCGCGGACGCCGGGCATCGTGGTTCGGTTGGAACCGGTGCCGCTGACGACGGCGCAGTGAACGCCAAGCGAGCCACGCGCCCATGTGGCAATGTCGCGATACAGGTAGTCTGCAGTGTCGGCGAAGGCCGTGAACAGCAGGATCTTCCGGTTGCCCGCATTTATCGGCGCACGCACCTTGTCGGCAATTATCCGCTTGAGCGCCGCCAGCTTCGCGTCACGGTCTGGCGTGACAAGGCGAGCGGCTGCCAGGAGTGCGCGAAGACGGTCTCGATCTTCGACGAGGTCCTGGCGCCAGCGCACCCGGTCAACATCTTGCAGAAGCACTTTGACCTTCCGGCCCACCAGCAGCGCCTCGAAAGCCGGGTCATCCACATCTATATCGTCGATCGGCACCTCGTCGACGGAGTCGTCATGTGCATCGATCTTGGCGAGTAGGGCTTCGACGTCCCTGAGTTGACGTTCAATGGTGAGCGCGAACGACGCGACCGAGCTCTCCATGCGCTTCAAGATGTTCACCCGCAGCAGGTGAATGAGGCTTTCTTCTCGATCGACCTGGCGGAAGAACCGCTCGCCTCCACGAATTTTTGTGCTGTACTTCTCGTCGTAGGACGCCTGCTTATGGGGCAGCACGTAACGAAGCGGGGCGTATGCGCCGAGGGTCAGACGACGAATTTCGTTGTTTATCTCGCGGATCGGACGGAATGCGCCGTCGAGGTCGACGTCAGCCTTGATATTCACTGGCGGAAGCCGATCGGGGAACTGGCCGGTCTCCGCTGTACCGTAATAACGCTGAACATGCTTTCGCGAACGGGCAATGGTGAGCATGTCGAGCAGCTTGAAATAGTCGAAGCCGAGCATATCCATAAGGCGCGCGGGCCGCCGGTCGGCCTCAGCCAGATCAAGCCACCGGTTGAACTGACCTTGGGCCTTACGGATCGTGGCTTCGATGCTGGGGATGCCATAACCGGCAAGAGCCACATCGTTCCCTTCCGTCACAAAGGCGATTTGATTCTTCAGGTCAGCGAGCCGGTTGTTGACAGGCGTCGCCGACAGCATCAACACCTTGGTCTTCACCCCGGACTGGATGATCCGCTTCATCAAATGGTCGTAGCGGGTATCCCGATCCTTATGAGTGGGCTTGTTCCGGAAGTTATGAGACTCGTCGATGACGACGAGATCGTAATTGCCCCAATTGACGTGTGAGAGATCGATATCGCCGGACAGACCACCATCCCGCGAAAGATCCGTGTGATTCAAAACATCGTAGTTCAGCCTGTCGGGCGCTAAGACGTTCCGACGGTCGTTGGCCTTATAAAGGGTCCAGTTGTCGCGAAGCCGTTTGGGACAGAGCACGAGGACGCGATCATTGCGGAGCTCGTAATACTTGATGACGGCAAGAGCTTCGAAGGTTTTTCCGAGGCCGACACTGTCGGCGATTATGCAACCGCCGATGCGTTCAAGCTTGTCGATGGCGCCGGTCACGCCATCGCGTTGAAAGCGAAAAAGCTTCTTCCAAACTACCGTATCCCGAATACCAGTCGCGGACTTGATGATCCGCTCTTCATCCAGCTCGTCGCCCAAATCCTTGAACATCTGATAGAGGATCTGGAAGTAGACGACCGATGGCGAACGCGGGGACGCCATATCTTCCAGAGCAGCAAGGAATGATGCCTTGGCCTCCGGTTCCGCGCGCAGATCATTCCAGTTCGACTCGAACCATTCAGCGTAGCTCGCAGCCTCGGAATCGACATCCGTCGCTTGCACGAGGCCAAGCAGCCCGCCCGGAGTCAGCCCAAGACCTTCCGTTGTAAACGAGCAAGTGCCCATCATGGCCTTGCCTGGGGACGGGTTGCCACGAACGAAGATTAGCGATTGGGGCGGCGCCTTTCGCGCATTCCGGATTTCGGCCTTCTTGGCGATCCAGTCGGCGGCGGCACGAGCGAGCCACCGTCCTTGAAGTTGCCCCCTGAAGGTGATGTCACCGTCCCCACCGAGCAGCGACGTGGCGATTGAATTCGGCTCACCGAGCAGCAGCCGGCAACGATCGACGCGCTCAAGGGTGTCCTTGAGCTCGGCAAAAGCCCAAAGAGAAAACGAGGACGACACAAGATCAACACGCGCCCCTGGCGTCAGCCAACCGCGCAGAAGATCAACAGCTCGATCCGTTCCACTATTTCGAAGAAGCCTCATCGACCATCACCGGGCAGACTGCTGGGCGGCGGGGATGGCTGATCTATTGGCCGTGGGTTTGCCTCGATGAACTGCCTGATGGCTTGGCGGATAACCCACGAGATGGAAGCATCTCTGGCCAGTGCAATTTCATTGAGCGTCCGATAGTCCTGCTCTTCCAGGCTCACGGTCAACCGCGTTGCCTTCCGTGGACGCTCGTTCATGCCACTCCCCACGATTCCATGCCCAATCTTAGCCCCATGCTCATCAGACTTCAACGAAGTGATGCACTTTTCACCAGTTCGATTGTCCACGATGAACGCCTTGAGCGCCGGGCAATTCGAGATTGATATGGGTTTGGCGTCCAGGCGCTGTTGACGGCGCCGCCGCGCGTTCTCGCCCTGGATTGAGTGCCGAGACAACATTTTCGTCGGGAACCTACGGTTACTCAGCGCGGGCAACCCTTCCGATTCCTACGCCAGAACGCCCCACGGCCCTACGCTCCCAACTCAGCCCTTCCCATGGCCAGAGACTATCGGTTTCCATCGGCATCAGACGCCAAGCAAGGAGACCCCGTCATGGCCACCATGTCCGAGCAATCCATCAAACGGACCATCCGC
This sequence comes from Pseudomonadota bacterium, assembly GCA_021798575.1. Classification (GTDB taxonomy): domain Bacteria; phylum Pseudomonadota; class Alphaproteobacteria; order Acetobacterales; family Acetobacteraceae; genus Acidocella. Next base: position 37,027 of record JAJZGI010000001.1, read on the forward strand.
CGCAGCGAGCTGCGCCAGATCGTGCCGCTTGCCGACTCGACCATTTACGAGATGGAGCAACGCGGCGAATTCCCCCGCCGCTTTGCCCTCACGACCCGGTGCGTGGTGTGGGATCTCAGCGAAGTGGAAGCCTGGCTAACCGAGCGCCGACGGGCCACGGAAAGCGCCTCGACGCGGCGCGCGCCTCACCCGGACGTCCGCAAGCGGCGAAGCCGCCCCGTCAAAGCGCCGGGTCAGGCACCAGCATCGGCATCGACGGCGGAATGAGAACCGGGAGATATTTTCGTCCCGCCACCCAGGCGTCGATGATATCCGCCCACTCCTGCATCATGTGCCGCCGCTGAGGTTCGTATTCCGCCTTGTTGTAGACGCCGCGAGACGACCGCCCGTCCTCATGCGCTAGGCACTTTTCGATCCAGTCACTGTTGAAGCCGATCTCGTTCAAAAGCGTGGAGCCGGTCCTGCGCAGGTCGTGAACGGTAAATGGCTCCAAGGGTAACCCCTCGGCTTTCGCGCGCTCCACAACGGCATACGTGATCCGATTGAACGTCGCCCGCGACATCGGGGCATCGGCGTCATAGCGGGACGGCAGCAAGTAGCGTGAATTCCCGGCACAGGTTTTCAGCGCGATCATGATGTCGAGGGTTTGCCGAGACAGATAGACGTTGTGGGCCTTGGACCTCTTCATCCGTTCTTTGGGGATGCTCCAGACGGCATTTTCGAAATCCACTTCGTCCCAGGTTGCGTCCTGCAGCTCGCTCTTGCGCACCATGGTGAGCAGGAACAGGCGCATCCCAAGTCGGATCGTCGGAAGCGTGGCCACATGTTCAAGCTGCTTGAGCATGATGCGTATCTCAGTCGGAGACAGCGATCGGTCCTTCGCCACAAAGGTGGCGATCGACGCCGGCCCGACTTCGTCGGCCGGATTGTCGACCTTCTCCCCGTGCAAAATCGCAAAGCCGTAAATCTGTTTGACGATGTCGCGGACGTGGATGGCCGTCGCCGGCGCGCCCCGCTCGACGATCTTCGCGCAAATCGCACGCAGATCATCAGGCGTGATCTCGTGCAGAAGGCGATTTTTGCAGGTCGGGACCAACTCCCGTTCGAAAATGGCTCGGCGCATCGCACGAGTGCTGTCGGCCATCGTCGCCGTGGAAAGCCACCTTTCCCCAAATTCGCCGAAGCTCTTCGCCTCTTTGATCCGCCGCTTGGCACGCTGCTTTTCGTGGGCGGGGGAATTGCCCTCCATGATCGAGCGGCGGGCATCGATCGTCATCTCACGGGCGCGAGCGAGGGATAACTCGGCCGGACCGTACTGACCGAAAGTGACAGTCTCGCGCCTACCATTCAGCCGATAGTCGAGCCTGAAAGTGACCGTTCCTGATGGGGCGACGACGACATACATGCCGTCGCGATCCGCCACCTTGTACGGTTTTTCCTTAGGTTTCAGGTTCTTAAGGGCCACGTCCGTCAGCATCGCTCTCACCACTGAGAAAAATACCGTCAGGCCTTTTTTGACCGCACTATTTGATTTTTCCTCATTTTCATCAATGACTTATGAGGAAAAAAATACCGTCAAACGACCTCAACAGGTTGACGGTATCGCGAGTTTCGGACGTGAGCAAGAGGTGATGATACCGTCAGAGATGCCGTCAAATCGGAGCACTGCCTCCAAAATGACGGCGATTGATCCTGACAGATATAATTATTTATTTCAGTGGGTTAGTGTGATTTTTCGATTGTTAGCGGAGGCCCCCGAAAGGCCCTAAATCATTCCCACTCGATCGTGCCGGGGGGTTTGCTTGTCAGGTCGTAGGTGACGCGGTTGATGCCGCGCACCTCGTTGACGATGCGGTTGGCGACGCGGGATAAGAACGCCATCTCGAACGGGTAGATGTCGGCGGTCATGCCATCCGTGCTGGTGACGGCGCGCAGGGCGCAGACCTGGTCGTAGGTGCGGCCATCACCCATCACGCCGACGGATTTGACCGGCAGCAGCACGGCGAAGGCCTGCCAGATGGAATCATACAGGCCGGCGGCGCGGATCTCCTCCAGGTAGATCGCATCGGCCTTTTGCAGGATGGCGACGGACTCCGCCGTGACGGCGCCCAGGATACGGATGGCGAGACCCGGGCCGGGGAATGGATGGCGGCCCACCATGTGCGCGGGCAGGCCGAGCTCCCGGCCCAGGGCGCGGACCTCGTCCTTAAACAGCTCCCGCAGGGGCTCGACCAGCCTGAGCTTCATGAAGTCCGGCAGGCCGCCGACATTATGGTGGGATTTGATGGTGACGCTGGGACCGCCGAGTGCGCTGACCGACTCGATGACGTCCGGGTAGAGCGTGCCCTGGGCCAGGAAATCCGCGCCGCCGAGTTTTTTGGCCTCCTCGTCGAAGACCTCGATGAACAGCCGGCCGATGGTTTTGCGCTTGGCCTCGGGGTCTGTGACGCCAGATAGCGCGCCCAGGAAGAGCGCCGATGCGTCCCGGTGGATGAGCTGGATGTTGAACTGGTCCCGGAAGATTTGCACGACCTCATCTGCCTCCCCCGCGCGGAGCAGGCCGTGGTCCACGAAGATGCAGACGAGCTGCTCGCCCACGGCCTCATGGATGAGGGCCGCGGCGACGGAGGAGTCGACGCCGCCGGAGAGGCCACAGATGACGCGCCCATTACCGACCTGGGCGCGGATTTTGGCGATCTCAGAGGTGCGGAAGCCAGCCATCGTCCAGCCGCCGGACAGGCCGCAGACGCCATGGGTGAAGTTGCGGAGCAGTTGCGCGCCGTGCGGCGTGTGGACGACCTCCGGGTGGAACATGAGGCCGTAGAAGTGGCGGGAGTCGTCCGCGATGATGGCAAACGGCGCGCCGGGCGAGACGGCGACGGTGCGAAAGCCGGGCGGTGGGGCGGAGATGTGGTCGCCGTGGCTCATCCAGACCTGCTCGCGCGCGCCCAGGTGCCAAAGGCCCTCGAACAACGCGCAATCGGCCATGATCTCGACCTCGGCGCGGCCAAACTCCCGGATTTCAGCCCCCTTAACGTCGCCGCCCAACTGCGCGCACATGACCATCTGGCCGTAGCAGATGCCCAGCACGGGCACGCCCATGGAAAACGCGGATTCCGGGGCGCGGGGCGAGCCCGCATCCGCCACGCTGGCCGGGCCGCCCGAGAGGATGATGCCGCGCGGCGCGAATTCGGCGATGCGCGTGGGCGCGGCGTTGAAGGGCAGGATCTCGCAGTAGACGCCCGATTCCCGCACGCGGCGGGCGATGAGCTGGGTGAGCTGGCTGCCGAAATCGAGGATCAGGATTTTTTCATCAAACATGGAGCGGGACTAGACTAACTCGCGTTGACATCCAACAGGGTTTCGATCGGCTCCCACGCATAAGCGACCTGCGGGATCATCTGGCCCGCCACGCAGGTGGTGCCGCTGGCGACCTGGCGGCCACCGAGGCGGGCGTAGAAAAACACCGAGGGGTTGGCGCGCAGCACCCAGGCGAAGGCCGAGCGGCAGCCGAGCCCGGCCAGGTGCTTCGCCGAGGCGCGCAGCAGCAGGCCGCCCAGGCCGCGATTCTGCCAGTCGTCCAGGACGTAGAGTGTTTCCACCTCGCCATCCCCCAAGCTGGAGCCCCGGCTGAAGCGCGCGGTGCTGAAGCCGACGATGAGGGCGGCGTGGGTGGGGGCGACCTCCACCGCGACCTGGACGCAGGCGCCCATGCGGATGCTACGCTCATACTGCGCGGTGAGGCGGGTGGTGGAGAGCCGGGCCAGGAAATGGTCCGGCAGGACCGCGGCGTAGGCGTTGCGCCAGGTTGCGACATGCACGGCGGCGATGCCCGGTGCATCGCCCATCCGCGCCGGGCGCAGGATGATCAATCCCCACGCTCCAGCACGGCGGCGAAGAAGCCATCCGTACCATGGGTGCGGGGCGTGAGCCGCAGGCCCGGCCCGTGCAGGGATGCGGGCAGCGGGGCGGTGAGCGGAACCCGCCGATAGACCGGATAGCGCGCCAAAAATGCCTCCACCTGGGCCTCGTTCTCATCATTGAGCAAAGAGCAGGTGGCGTAAACCAGTTTTCCGCCGGGTTTGGTTAATTTTTGCGCCTGGTCGAGGATCATCGCCTGTTTGGCGACAAGTTCGGTGAGGTCGGTCTCGGTGAGGCGGAGCCTGGCGTCCGGGTTGCGCCGCCAGGTGCCGGTGCCGGTGCAGGGGGCATCGACCAGCACCCGGTCGAATTTTTGCGCCTGGCGCTTGCTCCATTTGTCGCCCGGGGTGAGCAGGTGGCGCTCGGCATTGTGCACGCCGGCGCGGCGGAGGCGCCGGATCGCACCCTCCAGCCGGGGCTCCGAGGTGTCGCAGGCGACGATATGGCCCTTGTTCTCCATGCCCATCGCGATCGCCAGGGTTTTGCCGCCGGCACCCGCGCAATAGTCCACGACGCGCATGCCCGGCGCCGCATCCAGCAGCAGGGCGACGAGCTGGCTGCCCTCGTCCTGGATTTCCACGATGCCGGACTGGAACGCGGGGCCTTGGGTGACCGACTGGCGGTTGGCCAGGCGCAGACCCCAGGGGCTGTGGGGGGTGGGCGTGGCGTGCAGGCCTTCCCGCGCCAGTGCCAGCATAGCGGCCTCGCGCGTGGATTTGAGCATGTTCACCCGGAGATCGAGCGGGGCGGGTTGCGCGAGTGCCGCCATCTCCGCCGCCAGCGCCGGGCCGAACTGGGCTTGCAGGCGGGGCAGAATCCAGTCCGGGATCTCATATTTTACCGTGTCCGGCATGTTCGGGTGCTCCAGCGTGTGGCCGGAGAATTTTTCCAGGATGACGGCCTCGGCCTCGCTGAGCGGCGGCGGACCATAGCGCCCGGCGGTGAAAGCCATGGCGATTTTATGCGGAGTCATGCCGGAGAAGATGGCTTGCAGGGCGAGCAGCAGCCGGGGTGTCTCCGGCGCGCCGAAATGAGCCAGCCACCAGCCGAGATGGCGGCGGGCGCGCAGCACCCCCCAGACCAGGGTGCTGACCGCCCGGCGGTCTGCCGCGCCGATGAAGCGGCGGGTGCGGAAGAAGTGATTGGCGGTGGCATCGGCGGGGCGGGGATCGGCCTCAACCAGCGCCAGGAGGTCGATGGCGGCGGCGAGCTGTCCGGCGGGGGTCATCCGTCCTGCCGGTAATTCGGCGCTTCGCGCGTGATCGCGACGTCGTGCACGTGGCTCTCGCGCAGGCCGGCACCGGTGATGCGGCGGAACTTGGCCTCCCGTTGGAGTGCTGCGATATCCGCCGAGCCGGTGTAGCCCATGCCCGCGCGCAGGCCGCCGACGAGCTGGTGGACGACGGCGGCCATCGGCCCCTTATAGCCGACCTGGCCCTCGATGCCCTCTGGCACCAGCTTCAGTGCGTCTTTGATGTCCTGCTGGAAGTAGCGATCCGCCGAGCCGCGCGCCATCGCCCCCAGGCTGCCCATGCCACGGTAGGATTTATAGCTGCGGCCCTGGTACAGGAACACCTCACCCGGGGCTTCATCCGTGCCCGCCAGCATGGAGCCGACCATGACCGCGTCCGCCCCCGCCGCGAGCGCCTTTACCATGTCGCCCGAGGCGCGGATGCCGCCATCGGCGATGGCGGGGACGTCCATGCGCCGACACAACGCGGCGGTCTCCAGCACTGCCGAGAATTGTGGCACGCCGACGCCCGCCACCACGCGGGTGGTACAGATGCTGCCCGGGCCGATGCCGATTTTGACGCCGTCCGCCCCGGCATCGATGAGCGCCGCCGCGGCCTCCGGCGTGGCGACGTTGCCCGCGATGATCTGTACCGCGTTCGAGGCAGCTTTGATACGCGTGACGGCGTGCAGCACGCCCTCCGAATGACCGTGCGCGGTGTCCACCACCACGACATCGGCCCCGGCCTCGATGAGGGCGGCCGCGCGCTCCGCGCCGTCGTCCCCCACGCCGGTTGCCGCGGCGACGCGCAGGCGGCCCAATTCATCCTTGTTGGCGAGCGGGTGGGCCTCGGCCTTGTCCATGTCCTTCACCGTCATCAGCCCGATGCAGCGATATTCCTCATCCACCACCAGCAGTTTTTCCAGCCGGCGCTTGTGCAGCAGGGCGCGCGCGGCCTCCGGCGAGACGCCCGCGGTGACGACGGCGAGATTGTCGCGCGTCATCAGCTCGTGGATTTTGGCGTTGGGGTCGTTGGCGAAGCGGACGTCGCGGTGGGTGAGGATGCCGACGAGTTTGCCGTTGCGCTCGATGACCGGAAAGCCCGAGATGTGGTGCGCCGCCATCAGCGCCCTGGCGTCGGCCAATGTCTGGTCCGGGTGGATGGTGAGCGGGTTGACGACCATGCCGCTCTCAAATTTTTTGACACGGCGGACCTGGGCGGCCTGTTCCTCGATGGTGAGGTTTTTATGGATGACGCCAATCCCGCCCTGTTGGGCCATGGCGATGGCCATGGCGGCCTCGGTCACCGTGTCCATCGCCGCGGAGACGAGCGGGATATTGAGCGAGATGCCGCGCGTGAGGCGGGTTTGGGTGTCCACACTGGTGGGCAGCACCTGGCTGTAGGCGGGGACGAGCAGCACGTCATCGAAGGCCAGTGCCTCCTGCACGCGGGCGCTGAGGTCTGAGTGTGGGTGCTGGGCTGCCATGGCCGGACTTTCAAATACCTTGGCGGCCCTCATTAAGCGGCGGCGCGGCGGCGCGCAATACCGGCGCCAATGGTTAAATTAGCGTCATGGGCTTTGTGGTGGGTCGATGCGGCTTATGTGGATGGGGTTGTGAGGAGTTTTCGACATGCGTGTGATTTTGGCGCTCATTTTCATGGTTTTGGGTTCCGGTGTCGCGTTTGCGGGGATACAGGGGTGTTATGACGGCAAGGTGCGCACCGCGAACGGGGCCGATGTCTCGACCGCCGCCGGGCAGGAGTTCAAGATATATCCAGGACAAGGGCCGCACACGGCGACCTGGATGCCGCTGGACCGGCTGAGCATCTGCCGCGACAAGGCGAACGCCTACAGACTGACCGACCTCAACCGGAAGCATGAGCAGGTGCTGGGGCTGTATCTGGGGGCCGTGCCACCGTCATAGGGATTTCGGCGGCCAGATGAAATAGTCGGGCAGGCCTGGCGGGCGGTCGGGCCGCATGTTGAGGCGCAGCATTTCCGCTTGCGCGATGAGATAGCCGATGGCGCGCCCGGGAGGGTGGGCGGCGCTGAATTTTTGTGCGACCTGCGCGCCGAGTTCCACATGGTGGGCAGGGTGCGCCAGCACGCGGGCCGCGACCTCGCGGATGGATTCGGGCTGGAAATTGAAGCTCACCTCGCGCGCGTCGGGCACGCTGCTGGTGAGAAATGCCTGCGCGTTGGTGATGCAGAGCGTGTGGCTGGCGAAGGCGCGGGCCACACGGTCGTGCGGGGCGAGGCTCGTGTTGGGCGACATATCGAGCAGGCCCAGGCATTCGCGCATCATTTCGCGCGAATGCGCATAGTCGCAGACCGGAATCCATTGCGCGCGCCTGCCCGTGAAATCCACATGCTCCCAGCCGGTGCCGTGGATTTCCACCGGGAGATCGAGCAGGGCGCGGGTGATCAGGGTGGATTTCAGCCGCCGTGTGTAGTCGTCCAACTGGGCGATGAAGAACAGCCGGAGCTTTGGCAGGCGGGCGATGTCCAGCCCGGTATCGGCGGCATAACGCAGCACGAGATCGTCGATCTGGTGCAGAGCCGGGCTGTCGAGGTCGGCGGTGAGAACTGACGCCAGCTCCTCCAGCACGCGCAGCGGGGCCGGGCGCAGTTCCGTGTGCCAGGTGCGGCGCAGCGCCTCCGGATCGTTGCCATTTTTGAGGAACAGGAGTTTGCCCGTGGATTTGCGGGTGAAATCCACCGATTCGGGCGATATGGTATCGAGCAGCAGCGGCGAAATGGTGCCGATGGGGCCATGGATTTCGGGCAGGCGCTGGCGCAGCGCCGCGTGCTCGGGAAAGCCGTAGATTGTCGCGCAATGGGCGCCGGGCGTGACGTGGCGATCGAAATAATAGGCCGGGGAATCGCCGTAGATGCCGATGTGGGGCACGCCGGCGCGGGCCCAGAGGTTGGCGCGCGCGCCTGTATCATCGGAGAACTCCAGCGGCATGGCGACGCCCATGAAGCTGAAGGAGAAGGCAATGTTGCCGCCCGCGAGCAACTCGCCCAGTGCGGGCCCTGCGGCCTGCGGGATGGCGAGACTGACCTCTGCGAAATGATACCCTGCGGCCTCGAATTCCGGTTTGAAGGCGCGGGCGATGTTGGCCAACGCGTCCCCCTGGCTGACGCCGGTGAGCAGCAGGACCACGGGTTTGGAGGGGGTGTTAGGCAATCCGGGCCAGTGCGGCGTCCAGCCGCTGCATCTCGGCGGTGAAGCTCGTCTGCCGCGCCTCGTGCTCGGCCAGGATGGCAGCGGGCGCGCGGGCGACGAAATTCTGGTCCGCCAGTTTGGTTGTGACCCGGGCCAACTCCGCCGCGGCCTTGCCGTGGGCCGCGGCCAGGCGCGCGCGCTCGGCGGCGAGATCGATGATGCCAGCCAGCGGCAGCACCAGCGTGGCACCCTCCAGCACCGCCTGGGCGGCGCCTGGCGGGATATCGCCCGGCAGCGGCCCGATCTCGCTCGCGCGGGCCATGCGCGAGATCGGCTCAGACCAGTTTTTCGCGTGGGCGAGCGCGGCGGCGCTGGCGTCCCGCAGCCATAGGGGCGATTTGACCGAGGGCGGGATGTTCAGCTCCGAGCGGACGGTGCGAACCTCAGAAATGAGGGAGATGACCCAGGCGACCTCATGCAAAGCGCTCGCGGCATCCACGACTTCAGACGGGTGCGGCCAGGCGGCGGTGATGAGCGAGCATGGCGGGCCGTAGCCGAAATGATCCCAGAGTTCCTCGGTGATGAAGGGCGTGAGCGGATGCAAGAGCCGCAGCAACACGCCCAGAACATAGGCGGCGGTGGCGCGGATTTCCGGCGCATCCGGCGTGGTGAAGCCGGGTTTGGCGAACTCGATGAACCAGTCGCAGAAATCCCCCCAGGCGAAGTGGTAGCAGGCCGCCGCATAGGCATCCGGGCGGAGTGCGTCCAGCGCCGTGGTGGCGTCCACGATGGCGGCGTTGGATTTGTCCAGTATCCAGCGGCACAGCGGCAGGCTGGCCGAGGCCGGATTGAAATCCGGATTGGGGCGAACGCCGTTCATCTCCAGGAAGCGCGCGGCGTTCCAGATTTTCGTGATAAAGCCGCGGTTGGTCTCGACGATTTTTGCGCCGAGCTTGACATCCCGCCCCTGGCCCGCCGCCGCCGCGACCGAGTAGCGCAGCGCGTCCGTCCCGTATTGGTCGATCAGGCTCAGCGGGTCGATGACGTTGCCCTTGGATTTGGACATCTTCTGGCCGCGCTCATCGCGCACCAGCCCGTGGATATAGACGGTGCGGAACGGCACGTCCCCCATGAAATGCAGCCCCATCATCAGCATCCGCGCGACCCAGAAGAAAATGATGTCAAAGCCCGTTACCAGCGTGTCAGTGGGATAGTATTTGGCGAGCTCGGGCGTTTGGGCGGGCCAGCCGAGCGTGGAGAACGGCCAGAGTGACGAGGAGAACCAGGTGTCCAGCACATCCTCATCCTGCGTGAGCGGGGCGGCGCTGCCATAATGCGCGCTGGCTTTTGCCTGTGCGGCGGCGGCGGTGCGGGCGACGAAGACCTGGCCATCCGGCCCGTACCAGGCGGGAATGCGATGACCCCACCAGAGCTGACGGGAGATGCACCAGGGTTGGATTTCGCGCATCCAGGCGAAGAAGGTATTCTCCCATTGCTGGGGGACGAATTGCACGGCGCCGGATTCCACCGCCGCGACGGCGGGTTTGGCTAGCGTGGCGGCGTCGCAGTACCATTGCACGGTGAGCAGCGGCTCGACCGGCACGCCGGAACGATCCCCGTGCGGGACAGCATGGGCGTGGGGGACGGTTTTATCCAGGATTTCCAGCCGCTCCAGCTCGGCGATGATGAGCCGGCGGGCGGCGAAACGATCAACACCGGCGAGCGAGCGGGCAAATTCAGGCAGCTCTCCCAGCTCGTCGAGCGTGACGCGGCCCTGGCGGTCCAGCATCGAGGGCATGGGCAGGTGATGGCGACGGCCGACCTCGAAATCGTTGAAGTCATGCGCCGGGGTGATCTTGACAGCGCCGGTACCTTTTTCGGGGTCCGCGTAGTCGTCCGCGATGATGGGAATGCGCCGCCCGGTGAGCGGGAGGATGACGAATTTGCCGATGCAGGCGGCGTATCTGGCGTTTTGCGGATGCACGGCGACGGCGGTGTCCGCCAGCATCGTCTCCGGCCGGGTGGTGGCGACGATGATCTCGCCGCCGCTCTCGATGGGATAACGAATATGCCAGAGATTTCCCCTGGTTTCCCGGGATTCAACCTCGAGGTCGGAGAGAGCGGTTTGCAGTGCCGGGTCCCAGTTCACCAGCCGCTTGTCCTGGTAGATCAGCCCTTGCTCATGCAGGGTGCAGAAGACCTCGGCGACGGCGGCGCACAAGCCGTCGTCCATGGTGAAGCGCTCGCGCGCCCAATCCGCCGAGGCGCCGAGGCGGCGCAACTGGGTGGTGATGGCGCCACCCGACTCCGTCTTCCAGCGCCAGACACGGGTGAGGAACATCTCGCGCCCCAGGGTTTTGCGACTGGTTTTCTCGCGCTCCAGCAGCCGCTCCACGACCATCTGGGTGGCGATGCCCGCATGGTCCGTGCCCGGCTGCCACAGCGTATCCCGCCCCTGCATCCGGCGGTAGCGAATGAGGATGTCCTGGAGCGTCATGGTGAGCGCGTGGCCGACGTGCAGGTTGCCGGTGACGTTGGGCGGCGGGATCATGATGCTGTAGGGTTTTTTGGCGGAGGCGGGGTCGGCTTTGAACGCGCCCGACGCCTCCCAGCCTGCGTAGAGCCGAGCCTCGCAGGCAGGGTCGAAATGTTTTTCCAGCATGGTCAGAGTTGCGTGCGATCCACGATCCGACCGATCTCGGCGCGCACGATGCGCTCGACCAGGCTAGGCAGGTGGGTGTCGAACCAGGCTTTCAGGATCGGTTTGATCTCTTCCCTGACCAGATCCTCCAGCGTCGGCCCGCCACGGGCGACCGAGACCGCGCGCTCGGTACTGATGCTGCGGACCATCGAGCCGATGGTGCTGCTGATGCTGCCGCTTAGCGCGTCGCCGATCAGCCCCTCGGGTGATTGCAGATGTTCTTCCATGAATTCCTCCTGTTCTGGCGCTGCCAGTGTGATGCGCGGCTCCGGCTCGGCGTGGGCCGGCGATGGCGTGTGCTGTTCCGCGTCCAGGCTGGGCTCGGAGGTGAAATGCACCGGCTCGGGCGCTAGTGGTTCGGGCGCCCCGGGCGCCAGGGATCCGGATGCGCGGATGGAACCGGTCTCGGTGGGGAGCTCGGTCGCGGTGGAGATATCGGGCGGGTTGATGCGCATGGTTGCGTCCAGCACCAGCAGGTCATCGTCCTCGTCCGCGGCGTGGCCGTTCGAGCGCTCATCCTCACGCAGGATGCGGCGGATCGAGGCCAGGATCTCCTCCATCGAGGGCTCGCCGGTGCTGGCCGGTCCGGCGTGGTTCGAGATATCGTCATCTGCGCTCATATGTTGCTCTTTCAGGGTGCTGGCCGGGCCGGGCCGTCGGCGATCACCGGGGGCTGCCGGGCAGCGAGCAGGCTGCCGTCCGGCGCGATACCGGCCCGCGCGTCCGCCGCCGAACCCGTACCGAAACCGGCATATTCCACGTCGTCATAGTATTTCTCGTCGTCATAGTGGGTCACGGGCAGCTCCAGGTCGGTCGCGGTGAGGCGGCCGATGGCGGCCGCCACCTGGTAGGAGTTGTTTACCAGTGTTGCGATATTCTGGACCTGTTGGACCTGGGAATTCAACAGTAATTGTTGCTGGTAGAGGACATCGAAGGTGGTGCTGGTGCCGACCAGCTCCTGACGCTCGGTCCCGTCCAGCGCGATGGCGTTGGCCTTGATCTCGGCGTTGGTGCTGATGATTGCCGCGCGGGTGGAGATGAGCGCCGCCCACGACTGGGTGGCGTTGGCGTAGGCGCTGCGCTGCTGGTTCAGCACGCCGGCGAAGCTCTGCTGCTCGGTGGCGCGGGCCTGCCGGATGGCGGCGTATTCGGAGCCGCCCTGGTAGAGCGGGACGGTGAGCACGCCCAGCACCTGGCCGCCGGTGATCCTGCTGTTGGGGCCAGCCGAGCCGTATTGGTCGTACGCGGAGGCCTGCACGCTGAGTTGGGGCAGCAGGACCGAGAAGGCGACGTCCACCGCGTCCTTGTTGGCGGCGTTGGTGAACTGGGCGGCGATGACGTTGGGGTTGTTGGCGAGCGCCGCGCGACCCGCCGCCGACGCGCTGGCCACCGGCAGGCTGAGCGGCTGCGGCGGCGCCAGATGCGCGGCTGGATAAAGGCCGACCAGATTATGAAAATTCTCACGCGCGACCTGAAGATTGCCGATGGCGATCTCCTGCTGCTCCTTCGCCTGGGCCAGCGAGGCCTGGGCCTGGGCGACCGAGGTGAGCGTGATCTCGCCGGCCTTGAACTGGTCCTGCGTCGCCTGGAGCTGCTGCACGGAGACGCGCACGTTGCTCTGGTCCAGCGCCACGATCTGGGCATCCGTGATGATGCTGACATAGGCGCTGACGACGTTGAGGAAGACGCTCTGCTCGGCGGCGAGCAGCTGCGCGCGGGCGGCGTAGACGCTGTTCTTCGCCTCCCGCGTCTGCGCGATGGTCTTGCCGCCCGCATAGATCGGCTGGGTGAGCTGGATCTGGCTGACCGCCTCATCGCGCGACTGCGGAAGGTGCTGGGTGACCGGCAGGCCGTTGAAGCCGACGGACTGGAAGGTCTCGTTGCCTGTGATTCTGCCGACCTGGCCGGTGAGGTCCACCGTGGGGCGCCAGCCCGACAGGGCAGTGGGCACCTGCTCATCGGTGGCGCGCAGGGTGGCGCGCTGTTGCTGGAGCGTGGCGTTGTAGTTGTAGGCATCCGCCAGCGCCTGGGCGAGCGTTGCGGGCGCGTCCGCCCGGGCCTGTGGGACGGCGAGGACCACGAAGCAGGCGGCGATGCAGGTGAGCCAGGCAGCCGGTGCAGGCATTAGAAGGTAAAAGCCGGGGCCGGGCTGAAGGCTGGCAGCAGACGGGCTGAGCAGTCCTGCGTGCGGACCAGGCTGAACGCGCCGCCCGATGGCTGGGCGACCACCATGCGGCCGAGCCCGGCCGAGTTTGCGCCCGCGAGGATGGTGATGAGGCGACCCTCCGGCGCCAGTTGGCCCTGAAAGAGCTCGGGGATGGCGGGTACCGCGCCCTCGATCAGGATCGCGTCATACGGGGCATTGGCGGGCCAGCCCGCGTGCAGCGGGCCGCTGACGCGCGTGACCTCTGGGGCATGGGTGGCCAGCGCGCCGGTATCCAGCCGGGCATCCGCCTCCAGCGCCGTGACATCCGCGCCCGAGGCGGCGAGCACGGCGGCGACGTAGCCACTGCCGGCGGCAACGACGAGCACGCGGGACGGGTCGCGCTCCAGCACCAGCTGCGCCAGCTGCGCGGCCAGCATGGGGGCGAGCAGAAACCGACCCTCGCCCAGCGGCAGGTCGGCATCGGCGTAGGCGATGGCGCCTGGCGGCGCGAAATCCTCCCGCGGCAGGGCGCGCATGGCGGCGATGACCCGAGGGTCCCGCACATGATTGGGGCGCACCTGGCTCTCGACCATATGCTTGCGCGCGATGCCAGGGGCGGTGTGCTCGGCCATGAAATTTTTCCAGCGAAGAGGTTATGCCGACTTTATAGCGGGTGGGCGGTGGATAACTCAACCATGCTGCTTGACCGATAGCGGTCAGGCCAGGATATAGGCGCTCTGGGGTCCGGTGGCAGAGTGGTGATGTAGCGGACTGCAAATCCGCGTATGCCGGTTCGATTCCGGCCCGGACCTCCAGATTTGGTAATGCTGGCGTTAGACGGTGCATCCGTGCTATAATTCGCGAATCGAAATGCGGCATTGGTTGGTGCCCCTGTTTGTTCGCGAGATTTCATGACAAGAAAACAAAAATTCTGGGCTGATCGTAGGGCGGTTACCGCCGTTGAGTATTCGATCATCGTGGCGCTGATTTGTCTCAGTATCGTCGTCGCGCTCGCTTCGCTGGGCGGCAGTTTGAAGTCCACCTATGACAGTGTGGGGAACGAACCCGCGATCAATACGACGGTATCGACGCCGCCATCACCACCGGGTGGTTCCGGCGTGTCGGCGGGTGGCTCAGGCAGCCAGAGTGGCAATGGCAGCCAGAATGGCAATGGCAACCAGGGTGGCAGCAATGCCAATCAGGGCGGCGGGGGCAACCAAGGTGGTGGCAATAATGGCCGGAACGGCGGCAACCAGGGTGGCGGCAATAATGGCCGGAACGGCGGCAACCAGGGTGGCGGGAACAGGAATCAGGGCGGTGGCGGCAACCAGGGTGGCGGGAATAACGGCCGGGACGGCGGCAACCAGGGTGGTGGTGGGAATGGCGGCCCAGGCGGGAGTGGCAACGGTGGCGGCTTCGGCGGGAATTAGCGCCAGCGTGGGCGCGATGGCGTCGGCGTAACGGGCTGAATCAACTATTCCTGTCGATGTTTTAACGGATTCATCATTCAAATACGCTATAAACCTTCGGATGTATGCGCTAGTGAAGGCGCGTCGATTTATGGGGGTTTGATGCAATGGCCGATAACCGATCCGCTCCCGCGATTCAGAACATCTTTGACCAGCGCTACGGGTTTGTGCTCTGGGCGACGCCGCGTTTTCGTCGGCAGTCGCCGCTGAGGTCGGGTGAGGCACAGCCTTCGGTTGTACAGACCGAAATTACTGCGCCCACCCCTACGGAGACGTTCGCGCAGGGTACGGCGGAGGGGCAGCGCGCGGTTTAGTGTGTTTTTCATCAAATAAAAAACACTCTAAACATATTTTTGCGAGCAATATTGGTTCGTATCGGCTCACGGAAAATGCTCTAATACCAACGGTCATAAAGAATGACCGTTGGTATTAGATTTATGTTTGGCGCGCGGCCCCCTCCGGGGCATTTCCATCGGTGCTGCGCACCGTTGGAACCTTGTGCCCCTTCGCCCCACCAACCCCGCGCGCGATACCAACCGCCTACGATGACGAGTCATCATCTACGGCGGTTGGTATAAATTATTGTTTTGGCGAGCAACTTTATCCGATCAGATGGTTTTATCTGATCGGATGTTGCTCTCGGCTTACGATGACAGAAGCAACGACGGTTTTGCGACTTTAGCGGTTCGTCAGCAGCGCCTCGAGGCGCAGATAGGCGGACTCTGCCGCTTCAGCCGCGTCACGCAGCGCCGCATTGTCGAAGAACTGTACGCCACGGAGCGTACCCGCCGCCGCGCAGACACCCTGGTGCTTGAGCTGCACGGCGATTTTCGTCATCTGGACCCAGACATCCTCCGAGACCATCGGCTCGCCCAGAAATTCCAGCCCGGCCTTGGTGCCCACGGCCCAGCGCTTGCGCGCCAGATAGGTGCCGCCGTTGCCGACTTGAAGGCGCAGCTCCTCCGGCAGGTCCAGCAGCATGCCGAGGTCCACCAGAACGCCCGATTCGGATTCGTCCAGTACCAGGCAGTTGAAGATACCCTGGGACATGCTGTTGCCGATGATGATCTTGCCGCTCTTGATGACCGGCAAGCGGGCCGAGTGGCGGCGCTCAACGGACTCGGCCTCGGGCGCGTTCCTGGCTGCTGGCTGCGCCGGCTCGTCCTGCGGCTTCTGATGTTCATTTTTCAACATGCGATGATACTCTCTGTATCTATCCAACTGTATCTATCTAGACTTCTCTTCTCTGTGTTGGAACATTTCCGTTCGCTCTGGGGAATGCTCCGGGACGCGGATGAGGCGGTTTTGCCCCAAAAAACTTAACAATTACTTAATTGAAAAGACAGGACATCCCCCCTTTAATGCCCCCTATACTGATGAAAGTCCAATAAATTTTGAATGCGCTCTCAGGCCGCGCCGATGCGCGGATTGGCCGAGGGTGCATCCTCTGCCGCCGGGGTGAGGGCGTTGAGCAAAGCGGTGCGCAACTGCACCAGCTTGCGCTCGTTCTCGACCTTCATGCCAAATACGTCCTTGACATAAAAAACGTCCACCGCGCGCACGCCGTAGGTGGTGACGTGCGCCGAGGCGATCTGCAGACCCTCCTCCGAGATGGCCGACGTGACATCGTGCAGCAGGCCGGGCCGGTCCCGGCCGTTCACCTCGATGACCGTGTGGCGGTTGGAGGCGCGGTTATCCACGACCACGCGGGGCGGCACATGGATAGCGCGCATCCGCCCGGGAAGTACGCTGCGGGTGGCCTTGCGGATCTCGCTTTGCAGCTTCAGCCGGCCGGAGAGCGCCTGCTCGACCAGAGCGGCGAGGCGCGCCAGCCGGTGGGATTCATGGAATGGGCCGCCCGCGGCGTCCTGAATCCAGAAGGTGTCCAGCGCCATGCCGTCTGTCAGGGTGTGAATCCGTGCGTCCACGATGGAGGCGCCGGCGATGGCGAGCGCGCCCGCGATGCGGCTGAACAAACCGGCGTGGTCCGCCGTGTAGACGATGACCTCCGTCACGGCGCGGGCGGGCAGCGCCTCGGTATGCACGGTAAGCGGGGCGGCGCGCGATTTGGCGTCGCGGATCATGCGGGCGTGGCGCTCGATGCTCTCAGGGTCGAAGCCGAGCCAGTAGCTGGGATAGCCCAGGGACAGGAACTCCTCCCGCGCGGCGGCCGGCCAATCCGCCAGCAGGGCTCCCACCACCTCCTTCACGCGGCTGATGCGCGCATCGCGCTCCGTCGTGGAGAGCCCGCCCTCCAATACTTCCGCCACCCTGGCGTAGAGCTCGCGCAGCAGGGTCGCCTTCCAGCCGTTCCAGACCTTCGGGCTCACCGCCCGGATGTCCGAGACCGTGAGGATGAGCAGCAGGCGCAGACGCTCCGGCGACTGAATGGTGTCGGCCAGGTCCAGGATGGTCTTCGGGTCGTCGATGTCGCGCGAGAAGGCGGTCTGGCTGAAGATGAGGTGATGCAGGACCAGCCAGGAGACCATCTCTGTCTCCTCGGCGGTGAGGCCGAGCGCCGGGCCGACAGAGAGCGCGATCTCGGCGCCGAGCACGGAATGATCGCCGCCGCGGCCCTTGGCGATGTCGTGCAGGATCAACGCGACATAGAGCGCGCGGCGGGACTGCACCTGCTCGACCAGGCCGCTCGCTACCGGGGCGATCTCTTTCAGATCGCCTGCCTCGATATTGTTCAGCACGCGGATGGCCTGCACGGTGTGAACATCGACGGTGTAGACGTGGTAGGTATCGAACTGCATCTGGCCGACGATGCGCCGCCAGTCCGGCAGGTAGCGGCCCAGCACCCCGGTCTCGTTCAGCAAGGTCAGCCAGCGGGCGGAATCGCAAGCGGGCTCGGCGCTCTCATCGCCACCGCACAGCAGGTTCATGAACAATGCGGCGGCCTTTTTGTTGCCGCGCAACTGCGCGCCCTGTGGGGCGGAGCGGATGAGCTGGCGCATGGCCAGCGGGTGGAGGTCCAGCCCACGGTCCCGCGCGATGAGCAGGATTTTGAAGATGCTGGCGGGGTCATCCGCCAGGTCGTGCCCCGGTGCGAACAGGATCTTACCGTCCGCCAGGACAAACCCCGCCTCGACCAACGCGGAATCGGTCTCCGCCGCGATGGCCGGTGGGCCGAGGGCGGCGCGCACCAGGGCCGGCTCCAGCACGCCGGTGACGCGCGCGACCTCGCGCACCACCAGGAAATAGTGGCGCATGAAGCGCTCCACGCCGTCCTGCCGACCATGCCGCGTGTAGCCCATGCGCGCGCCGACGACAGGCTGGAAGTCGAACGTCAGCCGCTCCTCGGCCCGGCCCGCGACGTAATGCAGGTGGAAGCGTACGGTCCACAGATATTCCCAGGCGCGTTTGCAGGCCCGGGCCTCGGTTTGCGTGAGAATGCCGCCGCCCGGCGCATCCTCCCCCACCAGCTCGTGCATCGCGAAGGTGTTGAACACATAGCGCGCCAGCCAGTACAGAGTTTGCAGGTCACGCAGGCCGCCGCGACCCTCCTTCACGTTCGGCTCCACCATGAAGGGTGTCTCACCGAAGCGGCGGTGCCGCGCCGCGCGCTCCGCCTGCTTGGCCTGGATATAGTCCCCCGGGCCGTCCGCCACGCAGTTGGCGCGGAACGCCTTTTGAAAATGCACGAACAGCGCGCGGTCCCCCACCAGGCAGCGCGCATCGAGCAGGGAGGTGCGGATGGTCACATCCGCCTGGGCCTCGGCCAGACAGTCCGGGATGGAGCGGGAGGCATGGCCGACCTTGAGCCCCAGATCCCACAGGAAATACAGGATGAATTCAACCGCCCGCTCGACACCCGGCGTGGCTTTGACGTCGGTTAAGAACAGCAGGTCGATATCCGAGAATGGCGCCAGCGTGGCGCGCCCATAGCCGCCGGTGGCGCAGACGGCGAGGCGAGCGGTGGGTTCCAGCGGCAGCATGGCCAGCGCGTAGGAGAACATCGCGCCGATCAGCTCGTCCATCAAAGCCGCGTGCAGCCGGGCGGCGAGCAGGCCGTTCAGCCCCTCCTTCTCGAAACAATGCTGGACATGGCCCTGGATACGCCCCAACTGCCGCCGGAAGACGACCAGCGCCGCATCACGCGGGGGCGGGCTGCTGGGCGAGAGAATCTGCGCCAGAGCAGCCGCGATCTCAGGCTGTTTTGGCGTTGCCAGCATATTCCCGATCGGTGAGTTCGTCATCGTTGAAACCGGCACAGTAGGTCAATCCATGGGTTGGGGAAACGCAAGCTGGTATATTTAGTCATGCGTCCGCCCCCGGCACCAGGGGAATTTGCAGCCGGCTGCGTAGCGCATAGAGCGCATCGAGCGCCTCGCGCGGGGTCATCTGGTCCGGGTTCAGCGCCGCGAGATCGGCGGCGAGATCGTCCAGCGCCGCATCCCGCGGGGGCTCGGTTTGGGCGAATAATGGCATCTCGGCCATGCTGGGCGTCTGGCGCTCCGCCGCTTTGAGCAGGACTTCCGCGCGTTTGGCGATATTCTCCGGCACGCCCGCCAGCCTGGCGACATGCACGCCCCAGCTACGCAGCGCCGCACCCGGCACCACCTCATGCATGAAGACGACCTCGCCCCGGAACTCTTTCACCCGCATGGTATAGGGCCGCAGGCATGGCAAAGCCTGGGTGAGATGCAACAATTCGTGAAAATGTGTGGCAAATATGGCGCGGCAACGGTTGCCGTGGTGCAGGCTCTCCAGCACCGCCTGGGCGATCGCCAGGCCATCCCGCGTGCCGGTGCCGCGGCCGATCTCATCCACGATCACGAAGCTCTTTGGCCCGGCCTGATGCAGAATCGCCGCGGTCTCGATCATCTCGACCATGAAGGTGGAGCGGCCATTGGCGAGGTCATCCGCCCCGCCGACGCGGGAGAACAGCCGGTCTACGAGGCCCAGGCGCATGGATTGGGCGGGCACCGGCAGCCCGGCCTGGGCGAGAATGACGAGCAGCGCGTTCTGCCGCAAATAGGTGGATTTCCCCGCCATGTTCGGGCCCGTGAGCAGCATCAGCCGTTGCGCGGTCGAGAGGTCCGCATGGTTGGGGATGAACCCCGCGCCGGGCGGCAATGCCGCCTCCACCACCGGGTGGCGAGCGGACTGCACCGCATATTCCTCACCGTTTGTTAAATGTGGGCAGCACCATTGCCCGCTGGCCAGGCGCGCGGCGCATTGCAGCGCATCGAGCAGGGCCAGCGCGTCTGCGCAGGCGCCAAGCGGCTCGGCCACCGCGAGGATTTGCTTGACCAGCCAGGCGAATACGAGCTTTTCCCGCGCGGTGGCGCGGGCGGCGGCCTCGGTGATGCGCTGGTCCAGCGTCGAGAGCTCAGGGTGCGTGAATCGCGCGCCGTTGGCCATGCCCTGGCGCAGTTGCAGCTCGGGTGATTCGCGCAGTTTGTCGACCGCGCTGGCCGGTGCCTCCAGAATATAGCCGAGCTGCGCGTGATGACGGATTTTTAAGGCGGCGACGCCGTAGTGCTGCGCTAGACGCAGTTGCAGCGCGGCGATGACCTGGCGCGTGTCATCGCGCAGGGCGCGCTCTGCGTCCAATTCGGGGTCGAACCCCGGCGCGACGGCGTTGCCATCCTCCAGGCGCAGCGGTGCGGGCTCGGCGAGGGCGGCGTCCAGCGTGGCGCCAAGGCCGGGTGCGGGATGCAGCGCCTGCGCGGCCTGGGTGAGCATCGGCCCCGACGGGACCAAGGGTACGAGGCTTTCAGCGATGCGCAGGGCGGCGGCGATGGCGGCGAGATCACGCGGGCCAGCCCGCCCCAGCGCGATACGGCCCAGGGCGCGAGCCATATCCGGCGCGCCGTGCAGGAGTTTGCGGATCGGCACCGCCTGCCCGGTATCCCGCAGGGCCAGCCAGCCGGCCTGGCGCTCCAGCAGCGGGGCCAGCGTGTTCAGCGGTGCTGCCAGCCAGGCGCTGAGATGCCGCGCCCCGGCCGCGCTGACCGTATGGCGGATGGCGCCCAGCAAGCTGCCAGCCTCCGCGCCGGAGCGGCTGGACAATATCTCCAGGCTCGCGCGGGTCGCGGCGTCCATGGCGAGCTGGCCGCTGGCGGCGTTGGAGACCGGGCGCGCCAGCCGGGGCTGGGCTGCCATCTGGGTGGCGGCGATATAGGCGAGCAGATGCGCCGCGGCCAGCGCCTCGGCATCCTCGAAACTGCCGAATGCCTCCAGGCTGGCGGCGTTGAATTTTTCAGCCACACTCCGGCGCGCCTCCTGCACGTTGGCTGGCAGGCGCAGGGCGAGCCGGTCGGTGGGTGCGAGGCGCGCGACATAGGCCCCAAGCTCGATATCCGTGGGCGCGGTGATCTCGGCTGGGTCCAGCCTGCCCAGGATGGCGGGCAACTCAGCCGGGCTCGCGGCCTGCGTCTCGAACAGGCCGGTTGAAATATCCGCCCAGGCGAGGCCGATGTGTGCACCGCAGCGCACCAGTGCGGCGCAGAAATTCGACCGGCCGGCCTCCAGCACGGAATCCTCGGTCAAAGTACCGGGCGTGACCAGCCGGACCACGGCACGCGCCAGCGGGCCCCGGGCGCCACGCGCTTTGGCCGCCGCCGGGTCCTCCATCTGCTCCACGATCGCGACACGGAAACCCCGGCGGATGAGCCGGGCGAGATACAACTCCGCCTGGGTGACCGGCACGCCGCACATCGGCACCGGCTGGCCCTGGTGCTGGCCGCGCGCGGTTAGCGCGATGTCCAGCGCCGCCGAGGCGGCCTGCGCATCAGCAAAAAACAGCTCGTAGAAGTCCCCCATGCGGAAGAACAGCAGCGCGTCCTCATGCTCCGCCTTGATGGCGAACCACTGCGCCATGGCGGGTGAAGCGCCATTTGCATCCGATGGATTCATGCGAGGCATTTAAGCCTTGAATGGCGCCACTTGCCAAATACGCATTGCTAAACCGGGAAAATCTGCCCCTGTGATGTCTCAAGCCGCGCGTCATCGGCGAGGATTTCAGCAAAATGCTCAAGTGACATGGGCTGGTAGAAATAATAGCCCTGCGCCTGGGTGCAGCCATAGCTGCTCAATAAATTGGCCTGCTCGGCGGTCTCCACCCCTTCAGCCGTCACGCCCATATTCATGCGCTGGGCGAGGCCGATAATGGCGATGACAATGGAGCTGTTCTCGGTCTCGACGCTGAGGTCGTGGATGAAGGAGCGATCCACCTTGATCTTGTCGAACGGAAAACGCCGCAGATAGCTGAGCGAGGAGTAGCCGGTGCCGAAATCGTCCAGCGCGATGCGCACGCCCAGCGCGTGCAGCCGCCACAGCGCCTCCAGCGTCTGGGGGGTTGTCTCCAGCATCGCGGTCTCGGTGATCTCCAGCTCCAGGCGCCGGGCCGACAGGCCGGAGACGCTGAGCGCCTCGGTGATGGTCTCCACCAGCCCGGAATCGCGGAATTGCAGCGCCGAGAGGTTGACGGCGACGGCGATATTATCGGGCCAGTCGACCGCGGCGGCGCAGGCCTGGCGCAGAACCCATTCGCCGATCTGGCCGATCAGGCCGCATTCCTCAGCCAGGGTAATGAAATCTCCCGGCAGGAGCAGGCCGAGCTCGGGATGTTGCCAGCGCGCGAGTGCCTCAGCACCCGTGATGCGGCGCTGGGCGAGGCTCACGATCGGCTGATAGTCCACCCGCATCTCGCCCTGCACGATCGCCTTGCGCAGCGCGTTCTGCAGGGTGCGGCGGCTTTGCAGGCGTTCGTCCATCTCCGCGTCGTACAACCGCCAGGTGCCGCGCCCGTCCAGCTTTGCGCGGTAGAGGGCGAGATCGGCGTTTTTCAGCAGTGCCGCGGCGCCGCTCGCGTCCGCCGGGGCCATGGAGATGCCGACGCTGGCGCCGATCTGGACCAGCTGGCCGTCGAAATAATAGGACCGACTGACGCGATCGATGATGCGCGCGGCGATGGCGGTGGCCTCGGTGACATCGCCCGTGACCAGGATGACCGCGAATTCATCACCGCCCAGGCGGGCCGCGGAATCGAACTCCCGAATGCAGCCGCGCATGCGCTCGCTCACCGCGACCAGCAGGGCGTCCCCTGTGGCGTGGCCCAGCGTGTCGTTCACGACCTTGAAGTGGTCTAGATCGACGCACAGCAAAGCGATGCTGTGGGTCGCGCAGTTCTCACACGCCTGATGGAGCATCTCCCCGAAGAGCACGCGGTTGGGCAGCTTGGTCAGGCTATCGTGCCGGGCCAGGAAGATGATCTGCTCCTGCTGGCGCTGCGGGCCGGTGACATCCGAGCCGACGCCATGGTAGCCGGCGAAGCGGCCCTGCTTGTCGAACACCGGCTTACCCGTGAGGGACCAGTAGCGCTCCTCCCCGCTCACGATCACCGGGATGATGACATCGCGGAAGGGCGAGCGATCCGCCATCATGCGCTGTAGTCTGTCGACCGCCGAGCCGGGCTTCTGGCTCTCCTGCGGCAGGTTGCTCAGCAGCGCCAGCGGAAATGGCCCCCGGATTTCATCCACCGGGCGCTGGACGACATCGGCCAGGCGCGGGCTGACCCGCCGGATGTGCAGCGCGCTGTCCGTCTCCCACAGCCAGTCGCTCGCGCTCTCCTCGAAGTCTCGTAGGAGGAGCCCAACGAGCTCGCTGCTCTCCTCCAGCCGGATGGCGCCGATCGCGCGCTCGTTCATGCGGCTGTTGAGGTACAGGATGCAGAAGCCGGTGAGGCCCATGAAGGCGACCAGATTGAGCATCACCACGCCCTCCAGCACATTCGCGGAGAAACCCGCGATGGAGATGCCGATGGAGATGGGCAGCCAGAAGGCGATGGCGCACGACACAGGTGCCACCATGACGGGGGTGGCCAGGCAGCCGACGAACACGCCGTAGAGCAGGCAGAGCTGATTCAGGTTCCGATGCTGCATGAGGACGAACAGCAATGCCGACCAGATGACGCCCAGCAGCACCAGCAGGCGCACCATGGTGTCGATATAGGCTTTGGCCTGCTGGCCGGTAGGGGATGCGAGCCGCAGCCAGAAGAGCCCCTGGGTCATCAGGGCGACGTAGCACAGCGAGGTGGCGAGGAGCAGGATCTCCCGCAGGACCGCTCCCGAGGAGCCCCAGAAGTCCAGCAAGATGAGCGAGAGCGTGCTGAGGCCGATCATCGCGATGGCGATGATCGTGTAGCTGAAATCCGACGCCTGATCGAGATAGAGCCGCTCCGACATTTCAGGCGGAACCCGCAGGCCATGGATCATCCGGCGCACGAAAGACACGGTTTGCTGGAACGCACCGCTCGGCCGCGCCGACGCCGGAGGCGGGGCAGAGATATCGCTGTTTTCAGTGTGTAAAATAGCCAACCCCTGTCGTCTGAAGACCATCCGGCGCGTGGAAAACACAACTTTACGTAACGTCTTTTGGCTTTGAGCGCCATCTTTAATTGCCGCAGGCGTGAGCCTTACGGAAAAAACACCTTTGCGGGCGCGATGGGCGGGATTTTGCAGGAAAATCGGGGGTTGAGCACGTTTGCGGCCGCGCAGGGAACTATTTCACAACTACAGTAAATTAGCGCGTTTTGTTATCAAATTGCGGAATTTAGTGCTGCGTAACAGCATAAAAAAACGACGTTTACCGCCGGATTCTGCGGGTTTTCATCGTTTTTTCTCTACACTCTATAAGGGAAATGATTACTAATTCTTCTTGTCTGAGTTGCAGCAAGGAGATTATAAATGAATTCTTTACAAACTGTCACCCCGAATATCCATCGCAGCGCGGCTCGTCCCGAACTTGTGAACGAGGGGCTTACGGCGCGCCTGGCGCTGGATGAGCAGACGAGGGCCGATGCGTTCTCGGTACGGCATGCGAGCTACCTCTCCGGCGGGTATATCGACCCGCAGGAGGAGGGGCTGTTCTCCGACGCCGATGACTTGAAGCCCAACAGCAAGTCGATCGTGATCTATCAGTGGGACCGGCCCGTGGCCTCGGTGCGGATGTGCACGCTGGACTTCACGCCCGGGCTGGCCGGCTGGGATGAGATTCCGGCTTCGCGCATTTTCGGCGAAGAGGTGCATGAGCTGGCGCGCGGTGTCCCGCACGATCGCCCCGCCAGATTGACCGAGATCAACCGGCTCGTGCGGCATCCGGATTTCGCGACCAACTATCAGCTGGTTTTTGTGCTGTTCCGGTTTGTGTCCTATATGCTGATCGATGAGCGTGCCGACCTGCTGCTCTCCTGCGTGCGGCGCAACCACACGCCGTTTTATAAGCGTATGCATTTTGAATATGTCGCCGGGCCACGGCGCTATGCGGGTGTGAAGTTCGAGACCAACCTGATGGCCTGCACGCCTGCCGGGGTTGATAGAATCCGCACCGACATGCCGATCGTGGGTTCGGATCATCGCACGATCCGCTCCTACGCCGGGCTGGCGCAAGGCGAGACCGTTAAAGTGTTCATGGAGGGTTAGGCCGTGCCTGGTATTCTCACGATCCTGACCGGGGTTTTCGGGTTTTGTTGTTTCGCCGCATTCTCCTGGGGGGTTACAGGGCACTTCCGACGAACCGGCGCGATGCCCGCGGGGATGAAGCTGACCAGCGCGCTCAGCCTCGCGGGTTTTGCGTGGTTCCTCTGGCACCTTACCGGTGGGGTGAGCCGGGCCTGGCCGCTGGTGGTGGTGCTGTTTGGCGCCGCGCTGGGGTTGTTCATCTGGGCGGTGCAAACCACGAGGCGAACGCCGCCGACGCTCGCGTTTGATACGGACGCGCCGAGTTTTCTGCTGAACCATGGCCCCTACCGGCTGGTGCGCCACCCGTTCTATCTGGCCTATGTGATGTTCTGGGTGGCGACCGCGCTGGCGGCGCAGACCCTGCTGGCATGGGTGGCGCCGGTGGTGATGACCGCGCTGTATTACTTCGCGGCCAGGCGTGAGGAGCGGAAGTTCGGGAGTTCCGACTTCAGCGCCGCCTATGCCGCGTACCGGGCGCAGGCGGGGATGTTTCTGCCCCGCGCCTCCGCGTGGCGGGCCGGGTGATCTGGGCGCAGCAAAAACCCGGCTCCCGCCGGGTTTGACCCTACGCGGCGGTTAAAAAACCTTAGCCCTGGCGCGCCTTCATACGCGGGTTTTTCTTGTTGATCACGTAAACGCGCCCATGACGGCGAACCACGCGGCAGTTTTTGTCGCGGATCTTCGCGGATTTCAGTGAGTTGCGGATCTTCATCACGGGCTCTCGGGTTGGAATTTGAACAGGTGGCGGGGTATGGCGGGTTGGGACGGGGGCTGTCAACCCGGGGATTTTCCGCTGTCATAAAAGAGTCACTCGCCCTAAGAGGAACCTCTCTGTTGTTCGGCCGTTTTACCCGTTATCGCCAACCTGTCGCGTGGAGTGCCTCATGAAGATCAGTTTTGTCGTGCCGGCTTATAATGAGCAGGTGTTGCTCACCCGCAGCCTGACCGCGATCCGCGATGAGATTGCGCGCGCGGGCCAGGTGCTTGGCCGGGACGCCGAGATCATCGTGGTGAATAACGCCAGCACGGATGGCACGCGCGAGGTGGCGGAGGCGGTTGCCGGGGTGCGGGTGGTCGATGAGCCGCGCAAGGGGCTGGTGCAGGCGCGCTGGTGCGGGTTTCAGGCCTCAAGCGGGGAGCTGATCGCCAATATCGACGCCGATACGGTCATTCCGCCGGGCTGGCTGAACGAGGTGATGCGCCAGTTCGGCCGGTCGGGCGGGCTCGTCGCGATCTCTGGGCCGTATACCTATTATGGCGTGCCGCGGCGGGTGAATCTGGTGGTCGGCGCCTATTACCGGGTGGCCTATCTCGCCTACCTGATCAACCGCTTTGTGCTGAACGCCGGGTCCATGATGCAGGGCGGCAATTTTGTCGTCCGGCGCAGCGCGATGCTGCGGCTGGGCAGCCCGGATTTGCGATTTTCCTTCTATGGTGAGGATACCGACCTGGCGCGGCGGTTGCTGAAGGTGGGCGGCGTGAAGTTCACCTTCCGGCTACCTGCGCAATCCTCCGGCCGCCGGCTGGTGGGCGAGGGCGTCTTCACCATCGGGCTGCGCTATTCGATGAATTTCTACTGGGCGACGTTCCGCAAGAAACCCTTCACCGACGCATGGCAGGATATTCGCGAGTAGACGGAGTTTGACAAGAAATTCATTCCGCCCGATGCGACGCGCATGGCAAGAATATCCCTCTCTCGCGTTGGTTTTATGCTCACCTGTTTTCTGCTGCCCGGGTTGATCGGCACGTTCGCCAGTTTTTCGATCCCGGCGCCAGTGGTCGACGAGCAGCACCAGCGCGGTGCGCTGGATGCGGTGCTGGCGGCGCGCAGCCCGGCGGCGCAGCAGATCGCGATCAATAATCTGCCCAATGCGGTGGACGCGGATACCGCCGCGATCGTGATGCATGGCGGCGGCGGGCTGGCGGCGCGGGTGGCGGCGGCCAAGCGCAACATGCGGGCCGAGGTGCTGAGCCAAGCTCGGGACGAGGCCTACCGGATACGGCTGATGGTCATCACGATGACGGTTTTGGGCGCGCTACTGGGGGTCACGCTGCTCGGGCCGGGGCGGCAGTGAAGGCAGCGCGTGGAGCCGGTGGTTGATGCCGGCCAGCGCCGCCTGAGAATCTTTATAAATCCCGAATAGATCGCTGTAGAAGGCGTGGCGGTCGACATCCGGCTCGGTGACGTCCCGCAGGCGAACGCAGCGGCGCACGGCATCCAGAGGTGAGGCGAAGACCCCCGTGCCGATGCCCGCCATGAGCGCCGCGCCGAAGGAGGCGTCGCCCGTCTCGGTCCGCTCGACCGGCAGGCCCAGGATATCCGCGATGATCTGCCGCCAGGTGATGCTTTGCGCGCCGCCGCCCAGCAGCCGGATGGGGCCAAAGCTCAACCCCAGCGCGCGCGCCGCCTCCAGCAGGTCTCGGATGGAGAAGCCGATGCCCTCGTAGAGTGCGCGGGCAAAATGCGCGGGCGTGTGCGAGATGGTGAGGCCGATAAAGTCCGCGCGCAGCAGCGGGTCCCAGTAGGGGGCGCGCTCACCCTGGAGGTAGGGGTGGAACAGCAGGCCGTGCGCACCCGGCGGCACGCCCGCCGCCAGCGTGTCCATTCCCGTGAAGCCGTCCCGGCTGAACATCACGTCGCGCAGCCAGCGATGCGCCGAGGCGCAGGAGTTGGTGCCCGTTGCCGTGTAGAACATGCCGGGCATGATGTGCGGATAGCAGGAGATGGGCGGGTTTACGCTCGGACCGTCGGTTGCGAGATAGAGCACGCCCGCGGTGGCGAGCTTGACCGCGGCCATGCCGGGTTTGATCGCCCCCACGCCGAAGAACTCCACGGTCGTGTCGTTCGAGCCGCAGACCACTGGCGTGCCGGTGTGCAGGCCACTTGCGCGCGCGGCTTGCGCCGTGACGCCGCCTACGATGTGGCCTGGCGGCCGGATGGGCGGCAACTTCGCCATATCCCACCCCACCAGCGCGCAGAGCTCGGGCGACCAGTTTTGGGTTTTATGGTCCGCCAGTAACGCGCCCACAGCGTCGGAGAAATCCGTCTCCCAGGTGCCGGTGAGGCAAAAACGGAGATAGTCCTTGGCGAGATAGAGGCGTTTGCAGCGCACCAGCACGTCCGGCTCGTGCGCTTGCAGCCAGGCGAGCATCGCCAGGGTCCAGGTCGGGTTCACGCGGTTAAGGGAGTGCCGGGTGATCTGATCCCCCGCGCGCGCGCGGAGTGCGCCGGCCTCGGCGGCGCTGCGCTGGTCGTTCCACATGATGGCGGGGCGCAGGACGCGATTTTCAGCGTCGCACAGGACGGGAATGTGCGCACCCGCCGAGATGCCGATGCCCTGCAACGCGGCTGCGGCCAGGCCCGCCGCGCGCAGGGCCTGGGACACGGCCTGGCAGAGTGCCGAGAACCATTCCGCCGGGTCCTGCTCCGACCAGCCGAACTGCGGGACGGAGGTTGCGATCGGGCGGCTCGCCTCGCCCAGCAGGATACCGGACGCATCGATGACGCTGGCTTTGAGGGAGCCCGCACCCAGATCGATCCCTAGTAACGCTTTGACCAATTTTCCTCCTGGATGATCGTTGGTCATTGGTCTAACATCGCGCCATGACTGAGACCATACGACTGGCCGACGGGCTCATCGCCGCGAAGGTCTCGGCTGATGAGATACCCGTGATCAATATCGGGCCGCTGCTGCACGGCGGCGCGGCGCGGGTGGCTGACAAGATCGGCGCGGCAGCGCGCGATATCGGGTTTTTCTATGTCGTGAACCATGGCGTGCCAAGCGCGCTGGTGGAGCGTGTATTTGCGGAATCCGCGCGGTTCTTCGCGCTGAGCGAGGCGGAAAAGATGCCGGTGGCGATCGAGCATTCGGCGTGTCATCGCGGATGGTTCCGGCTGGGTGGTGAGAATCTCGACCCCGCCAAGCAGACGCGCGCCGGAGATTTCAAAGAGGGATTCAAGATCGGGCGGGACCTGGGTGCGGATCATCCGCTGGTGCGCGCGGGTACGCCGCTGCATGGGCCTAACCAATGGCCCGACCTGCCTGGCTGGCGGGAGACGATGCAGACCTATTATGACGCGATGGAGGCGCTGGGCCGGAGACTGCTCCAGGCTTTCGCGCTGGCGCTGGGGCTGGAGGCGAATTATTTCGACGGCTGGCTGAAGGCGCCGATGACGACCCTGGGCCCGCTGCACTACCCGCCGCAGCGCGGGCACATCACCGAGGCGCAGCTGGGGGCCGGCGCGCATACGGACTATGGGTGCCTGACGATGCTGGCGCAGGATGACGCGGGCGGATTGCAGGTGCGCAACGCAGCGGGCGTGTGGATCGACGCACCGCCGATCCCGGGTAGTTTTGTCGTGAATATCGGGGACATGATGGAGCGCTGGACGAACGGCGTATTCACCTCCACGCTGCACCGGGTGGTGAATATCTCTGGGCGGGAGCGTTATTCCCTGCCGTATTTTTTTGATCCGGATTTCTCAGCACCTGTGGCGTGCCTACCTACCTGCCTGAGAGCGGGGGAGACGCCGAAATATCCGCCGACCACCGCCGGGCAGCATCTGCTGGACATGATCAACGCCTCCTTCACCTATCATCAGACGAAAAACCCCTGACCGTCGCCGATCAGGGGTTTTTGGTGGTTTCAGGCCGAGATTATTGCAGAACGATCTCGACGCGGCGGTTCTGCGGCTCGCGCACGCCCGGGCCGGTGGGGACTAGCAGATGCGTCTCGCCATAGGCGTGGATCGAGATCTCAGATTGCGGGACGCCGTCCGCCACCAACTGTGCGGCGACAGCCTGGGCCCGACGCTGGGACAGGCCCATGTTGTAGGTGGGCGTGCCGGAGGTGTCCGTGTAGCCGGAGACGTCCAACGTCGTCGTTTGGGCCGTGTGGCTGTCCGATGCCGCCTGCGCGATGATCTGCGTGGCGCGCGGGGTCAGGCTGGACTGGTTCCAGTCGAAGAAGACGAGGTAGGTGCGGGCTGGAGCGGGCGCCGGTGCGGCGGCCACGGGTGCAGGTGCCGGGGTGGGCGCCGGTACGGGCTGAGCCGCCGGTTGGAAAAGCTGGTAGCGCAGGCCGATCAACACCGTGTTGTTGTACTCATTGCCGACCTTGAAGGTGGCAGGCGTGCCGTTGGTGTCCGCGCCGTTGAATTTGCGCGAACCGGCCAGGGCGGTGAAGCGATATTCCAGCGTGGCGGAGAGGCCAGGTGCTGCGGTGATCGGCACGGCGAGACCCACGATGCCCTGGTAGGCCAGCGCGCCCTTGGTTTTAGAGACGTAGATGCCCTGCGAATTATAGGCGTTGAAATTGTCGTCCTGCAGGCCGATGCCCGCGCCGACATAGGGGTAGATCGGCAGGCCGAGGTTGAAGTCGTACAAAACATTGACGAAGGCGCCGTATTTCTTCTCGCGCCCGCCCGCACCCTCAAGCCTTCCGCCCATGCTGGTTTTATGGAAGTTGTTGCGGTAGTAGTCACCCTCCAGCTCCACCCGGAAACCGTTGCCGAAGCCATAACCCACGCTGGCGAGGCCGGTGTAGCCGTTGAGCACCGAGATGCGGTTGGTGTCCGGCTGGCCGACGCCGTTCTGGTAAATGTCCTTGGCGCGCTGGCTGCTCTCATTGTTATAGCCGATGCCGCCGGCGACGTAGACGCCCGTGACCGGCTGCGCGCTGGCGACATGGCTCAACATGACAGAGGCCGCAACCGTGGTTGCCGTGAGTAATGCCGTACGAAATTTCATCGAATTCCCCTTTGGTTCGGTTTGGTGTGACTGCCGTGGTTGCGGGCAAACGAAGCCGCGAGACTAACATATGCGGCAAATGGATTTGGATTTCACCCCGCCCGGAGACGAATCGACAAAGCTGTGGATGACTGTATCATAAATACAACATAATCCGCTATTTATGAGGATTTTCTTAAAGCTTGTTCATGTGTGGTGGGAGTTCGTGGCGGGATATGAATGTGAAATTAACTAACATTTAGTAATGATTTCGTTATCAGCGCAGAGGGGGTTGCATGGCGGTTGTTCTGGTGACTGGTGGTGCCACAGGCATAGGTGCCGGGATCGCCCAGCGCCTGCTGGCAGATGGCGCGCAGGTGGTGGTCGCGGATGTGCAGCCCGTGCTCCTTGCGGGCGTGCGGAGCGTGCGCTGCGATGTGGGCGACGAGGCGCAGGTGGAGGCGCTGCTGGCGGATATCGCCGCGACCGAGGGCAGGCTGGACGGGCTGGTGTGCAACGCCGGTTTCATGCTGCGCAAGCCGCTCGAGCAACTCAGCCTGGCGGAATGGTCCGCCGTGCTGGCGACCAACCTCACCAGTTGCTTTCTGCTCGTGAGGGCTGCGGCGGGGATGCTGCGCGCGGCCAGGGGTGCGGTTGTGAATATCGCCTCGACCCGGGCGCATATGTCCGAGCCCGATACGGAGTCCTATGCTGCGTCCAAGGGAGGGCTGCTGGCCCTCACCCATGCGTTGGCGGCGAGCCTTGGGCCGGAGGTCCGGGTGAATGCGATCTCACCCGGTTGGGTTGACACCCAGGGGGAGAGGCTGAGGCCTGAGGACCATGCGCAGCATCCGGCCGGGCGGGTGGGGCGGGTGGAGGATATCGCCGCCATGGTGGCGTATCTGCTGAGCGCGGAGGCCGCGTTCATCACCGGGGCGGAGATGATCATCGACGGCGGGATGACGCGCAAGATGATCTATAAATGAGTTATCCGGAAAAATAGCCGCCGTAGCGCGGCTGGTACATCTCAGCGTCGGCGAAGCCGGAACGGCCGTGCGCCCGCGGATTAACCCGGGTGAGCGCGACCCCGGCCACGTTCGCACCGGCCTCGTGCAGCAGGATGATGGCGGCGCGCACCACGCGGGCCGGTGTGGCGCCCCAGCGGACGCAGAGGAGCGCGCGGTCTGCCAGGCGGGCCAGCACGCGTCCCTCAGCCAGGGCGAAGGCGGGTGGGACGTCGAGCAGAATGACGTCGTACTGCGCGCGCAGGGCCTCCAGCCGGGCGGGCAGCGCGGGTGAGAGAAACAGCGCCAACGCGGATTTTGCCTGGGTGCCCGCGGGCAGCACGCGAAGCGGGCTCAGAGGGTCCTGGATGATCGCCGATTCAAGCGCCAGAAGCCCGGCCAGATGGTCGGTCAAGCCGGGAAGACCGGCGGTTTGGAATACGGCGTCGAAACTGGGCTGGCGGATGTCCCCGTCGATTGCCAGGACGCGCAGGCCGGCGTGGCTGAGGGCGCGGGCCAGGGCGATGGTGAGCGTGGTTTTCCCCTCACCCGGCCGGGCGGCGGTGATGGCGATGATCTTGACCGGGCCTGCACCGAGGGCAAGTGCGGTGCGCAGCGCGCGCAACTGCTCGGCGAACAGCGAAAAAGGTGCTTGCAGGGCGGCCTGCTGCGGTGCGGGGACCTCGGGGATCAGCGCCAGGCACGGCAGACCAAGCTGGCCGCGCACGGACTCGCCCGAGCGGAAGGAGGTATCCAGCGCATCCGCCAGCCCAGCCAGCAGGAGCCCGGCGCAGAAGCCGAGCCCAAGGGCGGCGGCGAGGATGAGCACGGTGCCCGGCGCAGCGGGGCTGGTGGGCGTGGCGGCGGAGAGAATCCGCGCGTCCGGCTGGGTGAGGGAGGCGTCCTGCGCCAGCTGGTCCGCTTGCAGGGTCATGGCACGCAGCATGGCGCGCCCAGCGTCCGCACGCTGTTCCAGCGCCCGGATGGGGGCGGATTGCTCGTCCTGGTTCTCCGACTGCGTGCGGGCGGCACCCAGGGCGGAGCGCAAGGCGGCGATCTGTGCTGCGTCGGCGGCGACCTCGGCGCGGGCGGCGTCCAACTCGCGCGCGGTCTCGGCGGTGATCGCGGCGGTGATGGCGGCGAGCTGGGCCCGGGCGGAAAGCAGATTTGGGTAATTGGCACCATATTCGCCCGCCATCGCCTGGACCTGGGCGGTGAGGTCCGCCTGCTCCTTGCGCAGGGGCAGGAGATTCGGCGCGATGGCGGCGTTTGCGGCGGCGGCGTCCCCACCGCTGGCGGCCTGCAGACGGGCCTCGTTCATCGCCATATCCGCTTGCGCCTGAACCAGGGAGGCGGCGAGCCGACTGGCGGTTTCAGTTGTCAGGCTGGCCTGCGCGCCCTGCACCAGACCGGCAGCGGCGCGCGCGCGGGCCAGCGCCGTCTCGGTCTTGTCCAGCTGCGCCTGCTGGTCCATCGCATGGGCGTCGAGCCAACTCTGCGCGGCGGTGAGCTGGGCGAAGGATTCGTCCCGCTCGTGGGTGAGGTAGTTCTGCATGAGCAGGTCTACCGCCGCTGCGGCTTGCGCTGGGCTGGTGCCGGTGAAGGAGACGGTGAGTACCCGCGAGCCGGGCAGGACGTCGATGTTGATGGCCTGGCGAACGAGCCCGTCGATGGCATCCGGACTTGGTTTTGGCGGGGCGAGCAGGCCAAAGGGCCCACGCCGTCGCAGCGCCGGGTTGAAGGCCGGTTGCGCGGCGAGGTGCAACGCGCCCGCCAGCGCCCGCGCGGCGGGCAGGCTGGCGATGACCGCGCTTTGGCTGGCGGTGATAGCGGCTTCGTCCTGCGCGGCCGCCAAGGGCCCGGTGGTGTCGCCTGGAATCACCGCGTTCGCGGGGTCGTACAGGAGGCTGCCGGTGGCGGTGTAACTAGGGTGCATTCGCGCCAGCAGGACGGCGCACAGGCCCGGTGCGAGCAGGGTGCAGAGCAGAATAAGCCGCCAGCGCCGACGCAGCGCGAGAAGCTGCTCGGCGAGGCCAGGGGCGGCGGGGGCAAGGCTAGGCAAAGCGAGGCTCATGGGATGAGGTTAATGACGCATTAACGGACTCGTCAATCTAAAGTTGTCAATTTGGGTAGGGTGCGACCCAGGGTCGGGTTCCCTGCACCTGGCGGTCGGTGCACAGACGCAAGTGCCCATCCGTCACCCAGGCCTCTATCGCGCCGTTGCGATAGACGGAAAATCGATCGATCGCCGGCAACTTGCCGCAGGCCCCGCGCAGTGGCTCGGGTGAGACCGCCAGCACAGCGCTGGCGCAGTCCGCCGGAGGGTGGGTGATGAACAACACGGGGCCGATATGGCAGGTGTTCCGCGTGCATTGCGCCTGGGTGAGCGGCCTCGAGCCCCATACCGGTGCCCACTGGGCCAGGGTGAAGTTCGAGGCGCGTGGTTGACGGATGAGGTAGATTTGCGCGCCGCCGCGGATGGCGATCAGCCGTGCATCCGCCGAGACCAGCACATCGGGCGGCCGGGCCAGGGCGAACACCAGCAGGCCCAGCAGCATGAGCGGTATGCCCGCCAGGCGCGGGCGCGAGCGCCAGATGCAGAGCCAGACCAGGCCTGCGGCGATGAGCAGGATTGCGGCATCGGGCATGGGTGCGAGGCGCAACATGGCGGCGGGCCAGGCGGCGATGCGCGTGGTGAGCCAGACGATGACCGCGATGCCCCAGCCCATGGGAATGAGCGCCGGAGCGGCGAGGCCAAAGGGCATGAGCGCCAAAGCGAGGAGCCCGAGCGGCATGACCCAGAAGGCCACCAGCGGCACGGCGATGAGGTTGGCGGGAATCCAGTAGGGCTGGATCTGCTGGAACTGGAACGCGGCGAAGGGCATGGAGGCGCCGCCCGCCAGCAGGCTGGTGTAGGCCAGGGTGAGCAAATGGCCGCCCAGCCGCCTCGTCGCCGACTGGCCGACATGGCTGCGGCGCGGGATGGCGGCGAATCCGGCGATGAGCGCCAGCACGGCGGAAAAGCTCATCTGGAAGCTGACGCCGATGACCGCCTCCGGTGTCGCCAGCATGATCACCATGGCCGCCAGGGCGAGGCCGCGCAGCGAGATCGCCCGGCGCCCGATGATGATGCCCGCCGTGACGAGCGAGGCCATGGCGAGGCTGCGCAATATCGGCAGATGCGCGCCGGTGAGGGCCGCGTAGCCGACACCCGCCAGCAGCGCCAGCACCGCGGCGATAGGCTTGACCGGCAGGCGCAGGGCCAGACGCTCATGCCGGGAGAGCAGATACCGCGCGAGCGTGAAGGCCAGCCCCATGACGATGCCGACATGCAGCCCGGCCACGGCAAGAATATGCGCCAGCCCTGCGGCGATGAAATTGCGTCGTTCAACGGCGGGGATCGCCTTCTCGTCACCCGTGAACAAAGTGACGGCGATGGAACCGGTAGGGACCGGCAGCACGGCAAGAATGTTTCCTGCGATTTTGGCGCGCAAATTTTGCAGCCAGTCACCCAGCGTATCCGGCGGCGCGGGGCCGGTGGGGGTTACCGCGCCCAGGGCAAAGCCGGAGGCGGCCAAGCCGGCGAAATAGTCCTGCCGCTGTTGGTCCCACCCGCCAGGATAGGCCGGGCGGTCCGGCGCGAAGAGCATGGCGTAGGCCCGCACCGTCTGGCCGACGGCGAGCGGCGTGGTATCACCCGTGCGCAGGCGCAGGCGAATCTGCCGTGCCATGGGGGTACTGCCATCCAGGCTGGGCCGTGCCAACGTGATCCGCCGCGCGCCGGGCAAGAGGTCGATTTGACTGATGGTACCTGCGACCTCCGACGCGCCATGCGGGATGAAGGCCAACGGCGGCGCCATTGCCGTGCGCACTTCAGCCCGGGCGAAGCCGAGCGAGGCGGCCAGCGCCAGCGCCGCCAGCAGGCGCGCCGGAGGCAGCCGCCAGGATGCGGCCAAAACCCCCAGGCTGAGCGCGACCAGCACCGCGCCGAGCCACAAAGGTGGCTCACGGGGCAGCGCGAAATAGGCTAAGATCGCCGTGCCCATGGCGATGGGCAGCAGCAGGATAAAGCGGCCATGCTCGGCCTCCACCCATCTGGCGAAACGCTCCCGCACCGGCAACCTCCAGTTGACGGTGTATGACTAGCAAGTTAGATCGCACTGGCACAATGCGGCGGCCCGATGCTACAGGCGGGGCATGAGTATTCGCGTCCGTTTTGCCCCCTCCCCCACCGGCCTGCTGCATATCGGCGGCGCCCGCACCGCTTTGTTCAATTTTCTGTTCGCCCGGCATGAGGGCGGGGAATTTCTGCTCCGGATCGAGGATACCGACCAGGCGCGCAGCACGCCCGAGGCGGTGCAGGTTATATTGGACGGGCTGGCGTGGCTCGGGCTGAACGCCGATGCGGAGCCGGTGTACCAGTCCACCCGCGCGGGCCGGCATGTGGAGGTGGCGCAGGCGTTGCTGGCCGCTGGCCGGGCCTATTACTGCTACGCCAGCGCCGAGGAGCTACGGCTGATGCGCGAGAGCGCCCAGGCGCAGGGCCGACCGCCGCGCTATGACGGGCGCTGGCGTGACCGCGACCCTGCCCTGGCACCGAAGGGTGTGCAACCCGCTATCCGCCTACGGGCGCCGCACACGGGCGAGACGGTGCTGGAAGACCTGGTGCAGGGCAGCGTGCGCGTGGCTAACGCCGAGCTGGACGACATGATCATCCTGCGCTCGGACGGCAGCCCGACCTATCTGCACGCCGTGGTGGTGGATGACCATGACATGGGCATCACCCATGTCATCCGTGGCGATGATCATCTGACCAATAGTTTCCGGCAGATCCAGATCTATCAGTCTATGGGGTGGGATCTGCCGCGATTCGCGCATATTCCGCTGATCCACGGTGCGGACGGCGCCAAACTCTCCAAGCGGCATGGCGCGCTGAGTATTTTGGAGTTCCGCGAGCAGGGGTTTCTGCCCGAGGCGCTGTGCAACTATCTGCTGCGCCTGGGCTGGGGCCATGGCGATGCGGAATTTTTGCCGCGCGAGGAGCAGGTTAAGTTGTTTAGCCTGGCCGGGATCGGGCGCGCGGCCAGCCGGATGGATTACGCCAAGCTGACACATCTGAACGGCCAATGGATGCGCGCTACCGACGATGCAAGGCTGACGGACGATGTGGCGGCACGGCTGGTTGCCATGGGGTTGCCGGTGGATGCAATGGTGCGCGCACGGCTGCTGACACTGATGCCGGGGCTGAAAGAGCGCGCGAAGACTCTGGTGGAGCTGACCGCCTCGGCGGCGTTTCTGGCGCGCGAATTGCCGCTGCCCTTTGAGCCCAAGGCGCTGGCGTTGCTGGGTGCCGATGCCACCGCGATGCTGGCCCGGCTGGCGCCAGAACTCGCCGCCACGGATTTCTCGCCGGGCGCGCTGGACGGCGCGCTGCGCGCCTTCGCGCAGGCGGAAGGCAGAAAACTGGGCGAGGTGGCGCAGCCGCTGCGCGCCGCGCTCACCGGCAGCACCATGAGCCCTGGAATAGACGCCACGCTGGCCGCGTTGGGTGCCACCGAGAGCCTGGCCAGGCTGCAAGCGGTGATTTAACCAAGCCAATAATCTGTCCCCCGGAGAAGAACCCATGAGTGAGCGCCTGGTTGTTTTGGACTTCGACCGTAACGTCGCGGTCATCACGCTGGACCACCCGGCGACGCTGAACGCACTCACACAAGGGATGCTGGAGCAGTTGAGCGCCGCCCTTACCGCCGCCGCGCAGAATGCCCGCGCGGTTTTATTGCGCGCGCAGGGGCGCGGTTTTTGCTCAGGTGCGAATCTCTCCACGATAACGTCCTCAACCGGCGGAGAGAGCCTCGACGTCGGCGCGATCATCGAGAGCCACCTCAACCCGATGCTGCACCAGGTCCGCGCGCTGGACATCCCGATCGTCTGCGCCATACGCGGCGCCGCCGCCGGGGCTGGCGCCTCCCTGGCGCTGACCTGCGATATCATCCTGGCCTCGGAGACCGCCTATTTTCTCCAGGCTTTCCGCAAGGTGGGGCTGGTGCCCGATGGTGGTGCTGCATCCGTGCTGACCAAGGCCATCGGCCGGATACGCGCGATGGAGCTGATGCTGCTGGCCGAAAAACTGGGCGCGGCGAAGGCGCTGGAATGGGGCCTGATCACCCGGGTCTACCCCGATGAGGCGCTGGATTCCGCGGCGTTGGAGATGGCGGCGGACTTGGCGGCCGGCCCCAGCTTCGCGCTGGGGCGCACGCGCCACCTCTGCTGGGAAGCCAGCGAGACCCCGTGGGAGAACATGCTGCTGCGTGAACGCGATGAGCAGCGCGGCGCAGGGCAGCGGCCGGACGCGATTGAGGGCATGACCTCATTTTTGGAAAAACGCCCGGCGCGCTTCACCGGGCGTTGAGACGATGTGAGGTCAGAAGCGTGTAAACAAGCGCAGCCAGAAGGTGTTGCCGCCGAGATTGTTGATGTGGCGGAAATCGTGCGTCATGTAGAAGGTGATCGCCGGGCCGCCAAAATTATAGCCGATGAGCGGGCCAAAGGCGATCTGCTCCGTGCGGTTGCCCCGGCTGTTGAACGGGCTGGCGGGGACGACCGCCCCGGCAGCCGTGTCGTTCGTGGTCTGCTCGACGATGTAGCCAACGGCGCCAAAGGTGACGTGGCCGATCTGCTGGGTCGCCGTCAGGTCGAGCGAAAGAACCTGGCCCGACTGATAGACCCCGTTGGGCGACGAGGCGCTGTCGTGGTTTGCCGTGTTGATGTCGTAGGCGCCGTGGATCGTGAGATCGAGCCCGCTACGGGTGAGATAGCTGACCGCGGCGGTCGGCTCGAACGTCCAGTAGTTGAAACCGTTATTGACCGGCGCGGTGCGGCGATAGGTACCATCGTTGAGGTAGATATTCATCCCGGTCGAGACGAACAAGTGATGGGTGACCATCCACGACAGGTTGATAGGCGAGACGATGGTGTTGAACAGGCCGAAGTGGCTGTGGGTGGTGCCGAAGCCGGTAGTTGAGTCATAAGTGATCGGCTGCACGATGTCGGCCACGTAGGTGGCCCCCAGAATATGATTACCGGGCACCCAGAACAACCCGAGGCTTTGATCGTAGAGCGAAACCGTGAAAGGCGTGGCCTTGCCGCTACCGTTATAGACCGTCTCCGGCTTGTAATACCCGGTGTCTGATCCGTAGAGGCCGGGCGGCGGTGCCGCCGCGGTGGGAATGCCAACGGTGACGCCGGCCAGGTAGGGGATCATCCCACCCTCCTCGGCGTAGGCTTTGGTGTTGAACAGGGTCACCGCCATGGCGGCGCCGCTGAGCAGCAAGCCGGCTCGGATGACGGATTTGAGCTTATCGACCATATTATTACCTCCCTGAATTTGGTTTTTCATTCTTGACGTGTCGCATATTGGCAAGGCCGCAAGCGTCAGAACGCCTCCGTACTAGAACGATACCGTTTTTTCAAACTTTGTAAAGAGAAAATTTTTATCCTGTGCGTCTGGCAGGGCCCGCAACCGATTTTTGGCTGAAAGGCGTCGTCGGATTTTCGACAAAGCGCTCTGAAATACAATAAACATATGGTATGATAAGGCATTGACCGGCTGGTTTGGCCAGCAGCCTGACGACGATCTTCCGTTACCCTTGACAGCGGAACATTTTACGAGATACGGAATGTTGCGAACGATAGCGTTCTAACGAGGCCAAATTCGCTTACCGACTCGGATGACTGCGGTGACGCGGTGGTCTGACGGGAGGCTCGCCTGAGCGTGATGTCCGACCGTGCCTATATATCTTAGGTTGCCCAATCAAGAAACCAAACCGTCTCAACCATCGGAGAGCAACGTGAAAACCCACAAAATCCTCGCATTGATCCTGGGCCTTGCCGCATTGCCGGCAGGCGCTTCGGCTGGCCAGTCGCCCTTCTCGTACAATCCGGCAACGGTGAAAGCGGGCACCTATGCCCTCGATTCCGACCATGGGAAGATCACCTGGGCGGTGAGCCATTTCGGCTTCTCAACCTATATCGGCCAGTTCGCGGGGGTCACCTCGACGCTGAAGCTCGACCCGCAGGACCTTGGAGACTCGAAGCTGACTGCGAAAATCGTCATCGACAGTATCGGCACGCTCGATCCCGCGCTGAATAACATGCTGGAGAGCCCGAAATTCTTCGATGCCGCCGCCTATCCGGTCGCCACCTTCGTTTCGACCAAGATCGTTCGGACCGGCAGCAAGACTGCCCAGGTCACGGGTAATCTGACCCTCCGGGGCGTGACCAAGCCGGTCGTGATGAATGTGGTGTTCAACCAGGCCGGGATGAACCCGATCATGAATTTCTATGAAGTCGGCTTCCAGGGCCACATGACGCTCATACGGTCGGAATTCGGCGTATCGGCGTTTGTGCCCTATATCGGCGACAAGGTGACACTCAACCTCGAGGGCGAGTTTCACCTGCAACCGTAACCAGGCCGGGGGAGCGGCACCATGATTTCACGCCGTTACTCTCTGGTGGCGATCGTCCTGCATTGGGCGATCGCCATTGCGATACTGGGCCAGATCGCGCTGGGCCTCTATATGACCCGCCTTACCGACCAGCAGATCAATCTGAAATTCACGCTCTTTCAATTTCATAAATCGGTCGGCATCACGATATTGGTGCTCACCCTCGCGCGCCTGGTCTGGCGGTTGCTGCATAGGCCGCCGCCGCCGCCGGTTGGGCAACCGGCATGGGAGCGCCGGGCCGCGCAAGCGTCCCATATCGCGTTCTATGGTTTCATGATTGGGCTGCCGCTGACCGGCTGGATCATCGTTTCCACCTCGCCGCTGGATATTCCGACCGTTCTGTTCGGCGTGATCCCCCTGCCGGACCTACCGGGCCTGAACACGCTGAGCAACGCGGCCGGGATATCGGCGCGCTTTGCCGAGATCCATGCCGTCGCGGCGTATATTCTACTGGCGACGGTCGTCCTTCACGTCGCCGCCGCGCTCAAGCATCATACGATCGACCGGGACGAGGTGCTCTGGCGCATGTTGCCCCTGCCGCTGCTCCGCCAGCGGATACGAAAGGAGATGAAATGAAACCAAAAATGCATCGCCGGATGGGCGCGCTCGTTCTGGCCGCGGGGCTGATACTGCCTACGGCCAGCGCCGCCGCCACCTGGAAGATCAATCCGGCTGAGAGCCTTATCGGCTTCTCCGATACGCAGACTGGCACGGAATTTACCGGGCATTTCAACAAGTTTACGGCGCAGGTCGTCTTCAGCGCCCATGCGCCCGCCGCTGGCCATGCGCGCGTGGTCATCGATACCTGTAGTGCCCGCGCGGGCGACCCCCAGCGCGACGCGGCGATGCCGGGGCCCAACTGGTTCAGCTGCAAGTTATTCCCCGAGGCGGTCTTCACTGCGAGCCATTTCGAGGCGCTGGGCGGCGACAAGTTCGCCGCCATCGGCACGCTGAGCCTGCGCAACGTGACCAAACCGCTGACGCTACCCTTTACCTATACCGAGCATGGAGGCCAAGCCGACATCGCCGGGCAGGTCACGCTCAAACGAACCGACTTCGGTGTCGGTCAGGGCGCCTGGGCGAACGATAGCTGGGTGGGGCTGGACGTGCTGGTCACGATCAGACTGACGGCGACCAAGGCGACACCATAGGGCGGGTAGAACGCCGCCGTACCGCCGCTGGGCTATTCTGGCGCTTCAGGGCGCGCGCGTTTTGGCGTAGGCCCGCATGAACGCATCGACGCCGCTCTCGATCACCATGCTGCGCTCCCTCTGCAGCGCCTCGTCATCGACACCCAGCATGGAGCGAGTCTGCATGTCCGCCCGCACGATGCCGATGAACTGGCTCGCCAGCAATGTCGGGTTGCCGTAGTGCAGTCGGCCCTCCTCCATCAGGTCGGCGAAGTATCGCGCGAGGTGGCCGATGACCCGGGCAGGTCCGTTCTGGTAGAACAGACGCCCGAATTCGGGATGGCGCGGCGTCTCCGCCGAGATGATCCGATAGATCGCGATATTGGCGGGTGAGAGCAGCAGATCGATCAGCGAGTGCCCGAATTTGACCAGATTCAGCCGCATTTCCCCCACGCTGGCCGCGGCAAGGGTGAAATTTTCCGACCGGCTGTCGAGCTCGACACTGATGATGGCGCGCAGAAGCTCGACCTTATTGGGGAAAAATTCATAGAGCGTCGCCTTGCCGACGCCCGCCGCCTTGGCCACGGCCTCCATGCTGGTGGCGCTGAAACCTTTGGAGAAAAAAATGTCCCGGGCCGTGGCGACGATCTGCTGCTGTTTGGTCAGCCGCGCGCCGGGCGCTGCCCGTTCTGGAGCGTTCGGTAACTCCTCGCTCACCGCCTCAACCGAACGGGCCGTTTTATGCACAAGGTTCATGGTCTCAACTCCGGAAATCGCTCCTGTTCAGATTTACCTTGACAGGAGCCGAGCAGAATATCAAAAGCATTTGCAGAACGGTACCGTTCCGGTGGTTTTGGCCATAGCGGGCGATAATACCAAAAATGAGGAGGACGTTATGACGGTCGATATTCCGCCGGTGAAGCAAGGGCTGAAGTTCCCCGACAGCATAACCTTCAACAAATTTTTCAAGCCGGTGCGGATCGAGGCCGATGTGCATGACCTCGAGGTCCAGGGCACGATCCCCGCAGTGCTCCAGGGGGCGTTCTACCGCCTCGGCGCGGATGCCCAATATCCGCCGCATCTGGGCGATGATATCTATCTCAACGGCGATGGCATGATGACGATGGTGCGGATGGAGAACGGCCATGCCGACCTCCGCACGCGCTTTATCCGCACCGAGCGCTTCAAGGCCGAGCGTGCGGCGCGGCGTTCCCTCTATGGCCGCTACCGCAACCCCTATACGGACGATGCATCGGTGCGCGGCAAGGATCGCGGCACCGCCAATACGTCGGCGTTCTGGTTCGGCCGCAAGCTCTATGCGC
Source organism: Pseudomonadota bacterium (assembly GCA_021798575.1). Classification (GTDB taxonomy): domain Bacteria; phylum Pseudomonadota; class Alphaproteobacteria; order Acetobacterales; family Acetobacteraceae; genus Acidocella. The sequence goes on from JAJZGI010000001.1 coordinate 79,827, forward strand.
TGAAAGAGGACAACCGCCCGACCGAGGTCGACCCCCATACGCTGGAGACCATCGGCAAGACCGATTTTCATGGGACTCTGAACGGCCGGACCTTTACCGCGCACCCGAAGATCGACCCGATCAGCGGCAACATGATCGCCTATGCCTATAATTCGGACGCGCTGGTCTCCCGTTTCATCTATCTCTATGAAATCTCCCCGGCGGGCCGCGTTCTCCGTGAGGAGCGGTTCGAGGCGCCCTATGCGTCGATGATCCATGATTTTTTGGTGAGCGAAAACTACATTGCATTCACTTTGTATCCGATGATCGCGGACCAGGCCCGCATCGAGGCCGGAGGCCCGTTTTTTTCGTGGGATCCTTCGCACCAGACCGTCGTTGCGATCATTCCGCGCCGGCTGGGCGTCGCGGGGTTGCGCTGGTATCACAGCCCGAAGCTGGTCATGGAAACCCACACCATGAACGCCTGGGAAGAGGGTAGCGTTCTGCACCTCGAGCATTTCATCTCGAATTCAGGCTGGTATTCGCAGTTCCCGCACGTGAGCGACCCCAACCCGAAGGAAGAGCCGCCATTCGGCCAGCGCTGGAGCTTTGATCTGGCTGATCCGCGTGACGTTTTCACCGTGACGCCCATGGTACCGCATCCTGGTGAGATGCCGGTGGTCGATGGCCGGTTCTCTGGCCAGTTTTGCCGCCACATCTTTTTCGGCGCGATCAACACGCAGTTGGGCCCGATGCTCGATTGGGGCCCGATGGGGCCGCCGTTCAACTGTCTTGCGCACCTGGACCAGAGCACCAGTGCGATCGATTATTACTATCCGGGCCCCGATGCCAGCACCGAGGAACCGGTTTTCGTGCCCAAGAGCCCGTCCGCGCTAGAGGGCGACGGCTGGCTGATTTCGGTCATCGGACGGCGCGACCTCAACCGCTCCGATGTCGTCATTCTGGATTCACTCAATCTGGCTGCGGGTCCCGTGGCCTCAATCGAAGTGCCTTTCCGGCTTCGCTATGCCTTCCATGGCTGCTGGGCGCCTGCCGACGAGCTGGGCTGGTAGCGCAGATCTCACAACCAAATCCGGCGGCAAGCCGGAATGCAAGGGAAACGTTCCATGAAAACCACACCAGAGAGTTTTGGCGGCCGTGCAACTCTACTGATCTCCCATGTCGGTGGCATGGTTGACCTGGTGGCGCTGCCGCTCTGGATCAGCGGCTTGATCGCCTCCGCCCATTTTCTGCCGCAAAAGGCCGGTGCGCTGGTCAGCCTCTATATCTTCGGCGTGCTGATCAGCAATGTCGCACTCGCGCCGATATTCATGAAGGTGAAGAGCCGGATCGTGGCGACGTCCGGTTTTGCGCTCTCGGCGCTCTGCTTTTTCTCGCTCACCCATGCGCATGGGTTCCCCGCCTACGCGCTGCTTCATTTTACCGCCGGTATCGGCGCCGGCACCGGGCTCTCCTGCGTGCATGGCACGATCGGGCGCAGCAAGAACCCGCACCGGCTGTTCGCGATCGTCAATATCGGGGTCTGTATTTTTGGAATTGTATTCTTCGCCGTCGCGCCGCATCTGCTGAGCATCATGGGGGTGAGCGTCATCTTCATCATTCTGGGCAGCCTGATGGTCGCGGCGACCCTCGCCTGCGCGCTGGCGTTCCCGCCGATCTCGGCCGAACCCAAGCGCGAGGTTTACAACGGCCCGATCGCCAGCAAGCTCAGCTCGCGCGTGTTCGCTTTTGCCGGCGTCGCGTTCATGACAGCAGGTCAGGCGGCGATGTTCAGCTTTGTCCAACAGGTCGGGCTGGCACATGGGTTTACCGCGTCGAGCATCGGGCTGCTGTTAGCGGGCTCGGCGGTACTCAATCTCGGCGCGCCGATTCTGGCGGGCGTGCTCCAGCACAAGCTGCCCGCGACTCCGGTCGCGGTAACGGGCCTGTTCCTGCACGGCGTCGCGTCTCTCGTCATCTGTTTTACCCTAGGCTTCGGGCCGTTTGTCCTCGCCGCGGGATCCCTGGTGTTCCTGACGATCTTCTCGCACATCTTCATGTTCGGCTTCATCTCCAAAATGGACCGCTCCGGCCGGATGGCGGCGCTGACCCCCTCGATGCTGATGGTCGGCACCGCAACCGGCCCGTTTCTGGCGGGCACCGTGGTGGGGGCCTATGGCTATCCCGCACTGGGGATGACCGCCGCCGCACTCGCCTGGACCAGTGCCGCCTGCTACTTCATGGCCGGTAACCGCGCGCAGGACTTCGTGGCGATGCCGGTCGCCATCATGGGCGACGCAGGCGAGTGAGAGCCATGCTCGACACTGCCGCAGACGCGGGCGTCGCCGCCTTCCGGGCGCTGCCCGCCTACCTCGGCTATCGGGCGGGCGACGCGGCGCTGCCGTATGAGCGCTTCCTGCAACCCGAGGACAGTAACCGGAGCGCGCAGATCTCCGCCGCGCATCGGCTGCCGCTGCCACAGGATGCAATCGAGCCGCTCAGCGAGCTCGCCTCCGCCCTCTCGCGGCCCGGCTACTTGGCGCATGAGATCGGCTGGTGCCCGCTTAGCAGTGGCGCGCTGGCGGTCGCGGTACACACGGCGATGCCAGGTGTGCGAGCGGCGATGTGGGACTGGTGGTTCGCCTGGCATGGCAGCGCATCCGCACGCTATAAATTATGGGCGCCTGGCGCGCATATGGCGGCCTTTTGGAAGGATGGCCAGGGCGAACGCGCGGGCGCAAAGTCCTATATCGGCCGCACCTCGCTGATCAAGGAGATGATCGGCAGCGTCTATCTGGAAGGGGCGATCCGGTTCGTCGAACCCGCTAGCCTTGGTTTTCCAGCCGACTTTGACGGCACGGTGATCTGCGGCCGCGCTGGCGAGGTTGGGGCGCCGGTTGAGCACACCTGGCTGATCCACCACGTGCGCAACACCCCGGATGGCTGTGAGATGCGAAGCCGCTTCTACCTCGGCCAGGACCCGGTGCTGACCACCACCGGCGCGCCGCTGCCACCGTCACCGCGGGACCAGCCACAGGGCGGGCCGATCCCGGCTGAACTGCTCGTGCATTGCACGACCGAGATGCACCATCTCGCCGGCTTTCTACCCGCTCTCCACGCCGCGTTCGGCCCGGGCGGGGCCTAGAGCCGGATGAGTTCTGGAGATATGAAGTGACCGCGCGTTTCACCCTGGCGATGATCGACAATCCTTTTTTGGCCGCCGAATTCGCGACCATCGCGGCGCGCGCCGCCGCCGCCGGTTTCAAGCCGGTGAGCTATGCCAGCAATGAGGCATTTCAGCGGGCTGACCATACCGACACCGATGTGGTGCTCTGCATGGGCAGCACGGGCTGCGACAGCGCCTTGATGGACCGGATGCCACGCCTGCGGGCGCTGCTCTCGGCGGTCACCGGCGTGGAGGGGTTCGATGTCGCCGCAGCAACCGCGCGAGGGGTGATGGTCGGCAACGGCCAGACCGAGCTCAACTATACCGGTATGGCGGAATCCACCGTGCTGCTGATTCTGGCCGCGCTCTATGATTTCAACCACACCCAGGCACTGCTGCGCGAGAACCGCCAGCGGCCATCCCCCTTGCGCGCCCGCCCGCTGAAGGGCCGCACCATCGGTTTCATCGGCTTCGGCAAGATCGCGCAGGAGACCGCCGCACGGCTCGCCGCATGGGATGTACGCATGATCTGCGCCGCGCATCGCCCTAATCCGCATATGGACGCGCTGAATGTCGACCAGGTGGAGCTGGAGACGCTGCTGGCCAGGGCCGATGTCGTCAGCCTGCATTGCAGCCTGAACCCGCAGACGCACCATCTGCTGAACGCAAGCCGCCTCGCTTTGATGAAACCCGACGCCATCCTGGTCAATACCGCGCGCGGTGGCTTGGTCGACGAGGAGGCGCTGATCGAGGCGCTGTGCGCAGGACGGATCGGCGGCGCGGCGCTCGACACGTTCGCGGTTGAGCCACTGCCGCCCGACAGCCGCCTGCGCGACCTGCACAATGTCATTCTGACGCCGCATATGATCGGCCATACCAATGAGGGCAATGTCACGCTGATGGAAAATGCCTGGCAAAGCATCCGCAACCTCGCTCAGGGTGAACCGCCGGTGTTTTTGAAGAATCCAGAAATAACGGAGCGCTGGCGCGCCAGATTCGCAGCCGCGATCACGACACCATGAGCAATCGCATCCTCACCCGCGTCTCGGATGCGGAACTCCAACGCCGCTGGGCCGCGTTGCGCGCCGTGATGCGCGCGTACCGGCTCGATGCGCTCGTGCTACAGGCCAATAACGACTGGCTGGGCGGCTATGTCCGCTGGCTGACCGATATTCCGGCCACGAATGGCTATCCGCGCAGCGTCATCTTCCGCGCCGAGGCGCCGATGACCGTGGTCGAGATGGGTGCTTTCAAATCCCACCGGAACGTGGCGGGTGATGATGTGAACCGCGGCGTGGCGGACTGGTTCGGTACGCCGTCCTTCACCTCGATCGAATATACGGGTGCATATGACGGCGAGTTGATCGTCGCCGATCTGCGCCGCCATGGCGACCGGTGCGTGGCCCTGGTCGGCGGCGGTGCGATGCCGCATCGTTTCGTCGAATCCATCCGCGCCGCACTGGCCAGGGACGGCGCCACGCTGTCGGATGCCACCGCGCTGGTCGATACGATCAAGGCGGTCAAGAGCGCCGAGGAGATCGGTCTGATCCGCCAGGCCGCGGCGCTCCAGGATACGGTGTTCGCCGCGGTTCTGGCCGCCATCCGGCCGGGGATGCGTGACGTCGATATCACCGCCATGGCCCAGTATCAGGGGCAGATTCTAGGCAGCGAGCAGGGAATTTTTCTTGGTGGTTCATCGCCGTTGGGTCAGCGCTCCAGCTTTGTTGGCCGCAGCCAGCAGGGACGGCGGCTTGAGGCTGGCGATCACCTGTCTCTGCTGATTGAGATCAACGGATCTGGCGGGTTCTACACCGAGATCGCCCGCACCTTCGTGCTTGGTCGTGCCTCCAACGAGCTTCTCGAGGCATTTGAGACGGTACGCGCCGCCCAGGAGCATACGCTTAGCCTGATCCGCCCAGGTGCCGATTGCGCGGCGATCGCCGCCGCGCATGACGCCTACATGACCGCCCGATCGCTGCCGGCTGAGTGCCGCCTGTATGCCCACGGCCAGGGCTACGACATGGTGGAGCGCCCGCTGATCCGCCACGACGAGACCATGGCGCTCGCCGCCGGAATGTGCCTCGCCATACATCCGGGATATGAGACCGAGAGTCTGTTCGCCGTCATCTGCGACAATTACCTGGTGACCGAAACCGGCGTCAGCGCGTGCCTGCACCAGACCGAAAAGCGAGTTTTTGAGGTCGAAGGCTAGCGCCGGAACGCGCTTGTTTCCTGATAACCAGACCGATACAATCGACTATGGCTAAGATAAGCATCACTCCGCGCGCCAAAAATTCGGCCCCCGCGCCCAGTGCCGATGACCGCGCGCAGATTCAGGTGATCGCGCGCGCCGCGGCGATCCTGCGCACGCTCGAAAACCAGGAACGCGGCCTCAGCCTTGGGCAGATCGCAAATGAGGTCGACCTGCCCCGCTCGACAGTGCAACGCATCGTCGCCGCGCTACAGGCCGAGCGGCTGCTGATCTCCACACCCACAAACGGCGGCGTTCGCCTGGGCCCGGCACTGATCCGGATCGCCGCGTCGGTGCGCGTCGACTCTCTGGCGCTCGCCCGGCCACTGATCGTCCTGCTATCCCAGACACTGGACGAGACCATTGATATATCGGTACCAAAACGGGACCGGGCAATTTTTGTCGATCAGGTCGCAGGGTCGCAGCGGCTGCGCGCGGTCTCGGCGGTGGGCGAAGATTTTCCGCTCCACTGCACCGCCAACGGCAAGGCGTTTCTGGCGAGCCTGGACGACGGCGAGGTGGTCACCCGCATCGGCCGGAGCTACGAGAAACGCACCGATGCGACCCGCACAAATTTCGCCGCGCTGGCACGCGACCTCGAAACCATCCGCCGCGACGGCTATGCACTCGACCGCGATGAACATACCGACGGCGTCAGCGCCGCCGGGATCATGTTGCGGGGCGTAACCGGCGAGGCGCTACTGGTATCTGTGCCGGTTCCCACCGTACGGTTTGCCGAGCGCAGCGCCAGCATCATCGCGCGATTGCTGGCGCTGAAGACCGACCTCGAGCGGCAGTTCGGCTCGGCAGGCTGACACGCGCTCTGCATGGCGCATGTTTTTCCACTTGTATAATCTATCCGTATTGTGATACATACGATCCGTATCGTGGTGCAATATCGCCGGACAAAAACTAGAGTGCGATGACATAAAGGTGACCCATTTGCGGTTCATCTTTATGTCTGAATCGCCCTCTAAACATATAGTGGAGGCGGATTCAGACTTTTAATGGGATCACAGGGTGATTCCATTAAATGTCATCCGGCTCTAGGCCTGAGGGAATGGAGACGAGCTCATGACAATCAAAATACGCGGCCTCGATTTCGAGGCGAACACCGACAACACGATGGGTCTGAATTTTTACAACCTGTCACACCGGTTCGGTTTTCAGACGCCCAACTGGCCCTATTTTCCCGACGTGCAGATCGAGCGCGTCCACTACATGGCAAAATCCGGCGTGCTCTCGCAGCGGATCACCACAACCATGCATAATGGTACCCATATCGACGCGCCAGCGCACGTCGTTTGCGGCACCCCGTTCATCGATGAGGTGCCGCTTCCGCATTTTTTTGGTTCAGGCATCGTGATTTCACTGCCGAAGAAACGCTGGGAATCCATTACGTATGATGATCTCGAAGCGGCGGCCGGCAAGTCGGTTCGCCCGGGTGACGTCGTCATCATCAACACTGGCTGGCACAAAATTTATGAAGATAATGATGAGTATTTCGCCTATGCGCCGGGCCTGGTGCCTTCCGCGGCGGATTGGCTGGTCGAAAAAAAGGTAAAGGTTGTCGGCCATGACACCCAGGCCAACGACCATCCGCTCGCCACCGCCATTGGCCCGCACCGCAACGGCCCGTTGCTGCCGCATCTCGCCAAGGAGTATCTCGAATGGTCCGGCGGGCGTACGTGGGACCAGGATTTTCCAGAATGGGAGCCGGTTCATCGTAAGCTGTTCAGCAACGGTATCCTCGGGATCGAGAATGTCGGCGGTGATCTCGACGCCGTAACCGGCAAGCGCGTCACCTTCGCGTTTTTCCCCTGGAACTGGGATCGCGGCGATGGCTGTATCATCCGCCTGGTCGCGATCACCGACCCCGGGCAGGCCTACCGGATCGAACGGGGTAATCCACTGTAGCGCTAGCGGCAGGAGGCCGACACCATGCTGATCAAACGCTTTGCCGAAGCCGCGCCGTATCAGGCGCCCAACCATTTCGATGTCCGCGGTCTCCGCCTCCAGGGTTTTGAGCCCGGCGGGCCGGAGAAATTCTGGGTCGGTCTGTCGCATTTTCTCCCCGGCGGCGGTGCCGGACCGGACGCCTCACCGCTCGAAAAAGTCTATGTCGTGCTGAGCGGTCGGCTTTCGGTCACCACGGGTGACGAGATCTGCGAACTGGGGCCGCTGGATTCCTGCACCATCGGCCCGAATGTCGAGCGCTCCATCGTCAACAAGACGAATGATATCGTCACGATGATCGTGATCATGCCGTATCCGCAATAATATGCCTTTCCTTCAACCGCCAACCCGCGTGTGAGCAATGGAACCCTGGCTGAAAAACCCGCTATCTCTGTTTGACATCAGTGGCCGCGTCGCAATCGTCACCGGCGCCTCCGGTGCATTCGGCGCCCTGGCCGCGCGCGTGCTGGCGGGTGCTGGCGCCCGGCTCGTCCTCGCCGCGGGCAATATCGCGGAACTGGCAGACGTCGCTGCCACCTGTAGCGAGCTCGGGGCTGTGGTCACCACCATCAACCGTCGCCCCGACACCGAGGAGGATTGTGCGGCGATCGTCGCCCATGCGGTCGAGCATTTCGATGGCGTGGATAGTCTGGTGGTTGCCTCTGGCATGAACGACGTATCGCCGATCGTAGCGATGTCCCCCGCGCGGTTCGAGCGTGTGATGCACGCCAACGTCACCGGCACCTGGCTGATGGCGCGCGCGACCGGGACACGCATGTTGGAGCAGGGCCGGGGTGGGCGCATCGTGCTGATGTCTTCGGCCCGCGCCAAGCTCGGCCATCCCGCGGGCTATTCGGCCTATTGCGCCTCCAAGGCAGCGGTGGACGGCATCACCCGCGCACTCGGCTGTGAATGGGGACCGACCGGCATCACCGTCAACGCCATCGCCCCCACCGTGTTTCGCTCGGCGCTGACCGCCTGGATGTTCGAGGACACCGAGAAGGGTAACGCGGCGCGCACCGGTTTTCTGGCGCGCGTGCCAAAGGGGCGGCTCGGCGAAGCGGCGGATCTCGCCGGGCCGTTATTGTTCCTGGTGTCGGACGCCTCCAGTTTTTATACCGGCCACACGCTCGACGCCGATGGCGGCTATACTGCGGGATGAACGAGATCAGGCGCATCGCGGTGCTCGGTGCTGGGCTGATGGGCCACGGAATCGCGCAGGTTTTCGCGGCTGCCGGGCACGAGGTGACCGTCTTTGACCCAGTGACGGCGAGCCTCGCCACCCTGCGCGAGCGCATCGAGGCCAACCTTACCGAACTCGGTCAGGATCGCGGCGCGGCGGCGCGGGTGCGCGGCACCGCCGACCTGGCGGCGGCGGTTCGCACCGCGGATTATGTCGTGGAAGCCGCACTCGAGGACCTCGCGGTCAAACGCGACCTGTTCCGCCAGGCGGAAGCCGCCGCCCGGCCGGACGCGATTCTGGCCAGCAATACCTCGGTCATTCCGATCAACGATATCATGAGTGGGCTCGCATGGCCCGAACGCGCGCTGGGCACCCACTGGTGGAATCCGCCGTTCCTGATCCCGTTGGTCGAGGTGATCGGCACCGAGAGGACCGCGCCAGATATCATCAAACAGACCCTGGAATTGCACCGCCGCGCCGGAAAGACCGCCGTTCATGTCCGCCGCGACGTGCCGGGCTTCATCGGCAACCGGCTACAGCACGCGCTCTGGCGGGAGGCGATCGCGCTCGTGGAACAAGGGGTATGCGACGCCGAGACCGTCGATACCGTTGTCAAAGCCAGCTTTGGGCGCCGCCTTGGCGTACTCGGCCCGCTCGAGAATGCCGATCTAGTCGGCACCGACCTCACCCTTGCCATCCATCGCACCGTCCTGCCTGCGATCGACGGGCGGCCCGCGGCATCACCGTTTTTGGAGGCGTTGGTCAGCGCCGGGCGCCTGGGCATGAAATCCGGCGAAGGCTTCCGGCGATGGACGCCCGAGCAACAGGCCGAGCTGCGCCGGCGCGTGTTCGCCGCCTTGCGCGCGCAGCCGGACCCGGCATGATCAGACCGAAACCTTTGGAGCCCAGCATGGCCAAACCCTCGGCAAAAGTAATCATCACCTGCGCGATCACCGGTGGCATCCACACGCCCACCATGTCGGATGCGTTGCCGATCACGCCCGACCAGATCGTCGAACAGTCGGTCGCCGCCGCGCAGGCCGGTGCCGCGATCCTGCATCTGCACGCGCGCGACCCGGCGACCGGGAAACCGACGCCCGACCCCGCCATATTCATGCAGTTCTTGCCCCGCATCCGCCAGCAGACCGACGCCGTGCTCAACGTGACCACCGGCGGTGGCCTCAACATGACGGTGGAAGACCGCCTCGCCGCGCCGCTTATCGCCAAGCCGGAGATGTGCTCGCTCAACATGGGCTCGATGAATTTCGGCATCTTTCAACTCGCCGACCGCTACCAGAGCTGGAAACACGACTGGGAACAACCCTATCTGCGCGGCACCGACGACTTCATCTTCCGCAATACGTTCCGCGACATTGAGCGAATCCTCGGATTATTGGGCGACACCCATGGCACCCGCTTCGAGCATGAGTGCTACGATGTTGGGCACCTCTATAACCTCGCCCATTTCGTCGATCGCAAGCTGATCCGGCCGCCGTTTTTTGTGCAGACCATTTTTGGCATCCTGGGCGGAATCGGCGCCGACTGGGACAATCTGCACTTCATGCGCCGCACCGCCGATAGGTTATTTGGCACCGACTATGTCTGGTCCGTGCTCGCCGCCGGGCGGCTGCAACTGCCCTTCGCCACCCAGGCCGCCATGATGGGCGGAAATGTCCGGGTCGGGCTGGAGGATAACCTATATATCGGCAAGGGTAGGCTCGCGACCTCGAACGCGGAACAGGTCGCCAAGATCCGAACCATCCTCGAAGAACTCGGCCATGAGATCGCCACCCCAGCCGAGGCCCGCGCCCTGCTCGACCTCAAAGGCGGAGACCGGGTCGGGTTTTGATTAAACTAGAGTGCTTTGCGTTATCACGCACGCACTCTATGCTTTTTTAACGAGCAATTTCATGTGATTGGACTAAATCTGTCGAATTAATCCAATCACATATTGCTCTAGCCCGCGCCGATGATCACCCCGGTTGCGAACACCAACGCGCCACCCAAAGCCACCTGCAGCGTCGCGCGGATCGGCGACGTGTCCATGAAACGCCAGCGCACCCAGGAGATGACGGCCAGCTCCACGACCACCACGCAGAACGCCACGATGAGGGCGAGATGCAGGTTCGGGATTAAAAACGGCAGCGTATGGCCGATGCCGCCCAGCGTCGTCATCACCCCGGTGATCGCACCACGGTAGATCGGTGTCCCGCGCCCGGTCAGGCTGCCGTCGTCGGACAGCGCCTCGGCAAAGCCCATGGAGATGCCGGCGCCGACCGAGGCGGCGGCACCCACGATGAAGGCAGCGTGCGGGTGGCCGGTTGAGAATGCGGCGGCGAAGATGGGTGCCAGGGTGGAAACCGAACCATCCATGAGCCCGACCAGGCCGGGCTGGATATATTGCAGCATGAAGGCGCGTTCGGCATGGGCATCCTCGGCCTTGCGCGTGGAATCGGGCAGGTTTTTGGCCGTGAGCGCATCGGCGCGCTGCTCATGCTCGGCCTCGGCCTCTGCCAGGTCCCCCAATAGCTTACGGATCGAGACATCCGTCGCGCGGGAAGCCGCCAGGCGGTAGAAACGCTGGGTTTCCTGCTCCATGCTCTCGGCCAGGCGGCGTACATCCTCGATGCCCGGTTTAGGCAACTGCCACACGGGTTTGCGGGTGAGGAAGCCGCGCACATCGTGGCGGCGGACGAGCGGAATATGCTCGCCGAATTTTTCACTGTAGAGTTCCAGCAGCCGGTGGCGGTGCTCGCTCTCCTCGGCGGACATTTCCACGAACACTTTGGCCGAGGCGGGATATTCCTCGCGCAGGCGCTCCGCCAGATCATTATAGATCCGGCCGTCCTCCTCCTCAGCGCCGATCGCGAGCGCCAGCACCTCACGCTCTGAGAGTTCCGAGAAATTCCGCATGGTGGCCTCCTTTTGCGCACCAGCATGTGGCGGCGGAGGCGGGATCGGTCAAGGTAGTTGCTGCCTGAGAATGACTTGCATTGGCCCTGTGGCCCTTGGCGCGCGGACGGCCGCCGACTAAACACTCGCGAATGTCCGACATTGAAAATACCCGCTACGATTTTTCCGCCGCCGAGCCGCACTGGCAAGCCAGATGGGAGGAGGCCGGGCTGTTCACCGCACCCGACGTGCCGACCTCGGGCCACCCGAAATATTATGTGCTGGAGATGTTTCCCTACCCATCCGGCAAGATCCACATGGGCCATGTGCGCAACTACACGCTGGGCGACGTGGTGGCCCGCTACAAGCGCGCCCAGGGGTTCGAGGTGCTGCACCCGATGGGCTGGGACGCCTTCGGCCTGCCCGCTGAGAATGCCGCGCGCCAGCGCAAGACCGACCCCGCCACCTGGACCTATGCCAACATCGCCGCGATGCGTGCGGAGCTCAAACGCATGGGCCTCTCGCTCGACTGGTCGCGCGAATTCGCCACCTGCGATCCGGCATATTACGGCCAGCAGCAGAAAATTTTCCTGGATTTCTGGGCCGCCGGGCTGGTGGAGCGGCGGCTCTCTTCAGTCAACTGGGATCCGGTGGACCATACCGTGCTCGCCAATGAGCAGGTGATCGATGGCCGGGGCTGGCTCTCCGGCGCGCTGGTCGAAAAAAAGACATTGGCGCAATGGTTCCTCAAAATCACCGATTTCGCGCCGCAACTGCTGGCGGGGCTGGCCGGGCTGCCGCGCTGGCCCGAGCGCGTGAAGCTGATGCAGGAGAACTGGATCGGCCGGTCGGAGGGCGCGGAGGTGACATTTCCGCTGGTGGCTCCAATGGCGGATATAGCCGAGGTGACGGTCTATACCACGCGCCCGGACACGCTGTTTGGCATGTCCTTCCTCGCCATCGCGCCGCAGCACCCCATCGCCCGGGCCATCGCGACCGGGAATCCGCAGGCCCTGGCCTTCATCGCGCAATGCGATGCGCAAGGCACTTCGGAGGCGGCGATCGAGACCGCCGAAAAGCGCGGTTTCAACACCGGCCTCAGCGTCATCAATCCGCTGAATGGCGAGCATTATCCGGTGTGGATCGCCAATTTCGTACTCATGGATTATGGCACGGGAGCGATTTTCGGCTGCCCCTGCGCCGACCAGCGGGATTTCGAGTTCGCCCGCAAATATGAACTTCCAATCCCCATCATCATCGCGCCCGGGAGCAGTGATCCCAGCACCGACAAGGCCTTCACCGGCGATGGCGTACTGATCAACTCTGGCTTCCTGGACGGGCTTTCCACCACTGCCGCCAAAGCCGCCGCCATCGCCGCATTGCAGGCCTCGGGTGCGGGGAAGGCCGTACAGAACTGGCGCCTGCGGGACTGGGGCATCTCCCGCCAGCGCTATTGGGGTTGCCCGATCCCGGTGATCCACTGCGCCGCCTGCGGGGCGCAGCCTGTCGCCCTGGCCGATCTGCCGGTGAAACTGCCGATGGATGTGGCGTTCGATCAGCCCGGCAATCCGCTCACGCATCACCCGCGCTGGAAGCACACGCCCTGCCCGAAATGCGGCGCACCGGCGACGCGCGAGACCGATACGTTCGATACGTTCATCGACAGCTCCTGGTACTTTGCCCGCTTCACCGCGCCGCACGCGGATACGCCGACGAACCTCGCCGCGGTAAACCACTGGCTGCCGGTGGACCAATATGTGGGCGGCATCGAGCACGCGATCCTGCATCTGCTCTACGCCAGGTTCTTCACCCGCGCCCTGCGGAAGACAGGCCATGTCTCTCTCGCCGAACCCTTCGCCGGGTTGTTCACCCAGGGTATGGTGACGCATGAATCCTACAAGGATGTGGAGGGCAACTGGCTCTACCCCGAGGAGGTGAAAAAATCGCCTGAAGGAGCCACGCAGATCGCCACCGGCCTGCCGGTCACCGTCGGGCGGATCGAGAAGATGTCCAAATCCAAGCGCAATACGGTGGACCCGGGCGTGATCATCGCGCGTTTCGGCGCGGATACCGCTCGCTGGTTCGTGCTCTCGGACAATCCGCCCGAGCGTGATGTGGAATGGACCGAGAGCGGGATACTCGGCTCGGCCCGCTTCGTGCAGCGCCTGCACCGCATGGCGGAGACCATCGCCGCCGCGCCGCGCGTTGGGCGGGAGCCCGAGGCCACGACTGACTCCATAAAGCTGGACCAGCTGACCCACCGCACGATCGCCGCGGTAACGGAGGCACTGGAGGGGTTCACCTTCAACGTGGCGGTGGCGCGCCTGCATGAGCTGGCTGGCGCGTTGAACAGCCAAAATCCGGATGCGCCCGCCATGATCCGCGCCCGCCATGCTGCCATGGTGACGCTGGCGAAACTGCTGGCGCCCATGATGCCGCATCTGGCCGAGGAAATTTTTGCCCGGCTGGAACCTGACGCCGGGCTTGTCGCGCGGCAGCCCTGGCCGCAGGCGGATGCGGCGCTGCTGGCGGTGGCGGAGATCACCATCGGCGTGCAGGTGAACGGCAAACTGCGCGCGACGATCCTGCTGCCGACCGGCGCACCCGCCGCCGTCGCGCTGCCGATTGCCAAAGCGGCGGTGGTAAGCGCAATAGGGGGGCAGCCTGTCCTGAAGGAGATCTATGTGCCCGACCGGATCGTGAATTTTGTCGTCAAGCCTTAAGCACCTCCTGCTGCTGGCGCTGCTGCCTCTGGCAGGCTGCGGCTTCACGCCACTGTATGCCAACCAGGGCGCCGGCGGCGTCGCCCAGCAGCTGGATACGGTGGAGGTGGGAAATATTCCCAACCGCTCCGGCCAGATGCTGCGCCTGACCCTGCAAACCCAGCTCCATGCGGCAGGCAGCCCGACACAGCAGATCTATATCCTGCAGGTGAACTATAACATCGCCATCAGCACCATCGGCATGTTGGCGGATACCGCGACCACCCGTAACCGGTTTATCGCCACCGCGAACTGGTCACTGGCCCCCGTCGGCAGCCCGGCCACACCGCTCGTCTCCGGCCTGGCCACGACCGAGGACGCTGAAAACATCATCGACCAGCAATATTTCGCCCTCTCGCTGGAAAGCAGCACGGTGAACGAGCAGCTCGCCGATGAAATCGCCGCGCAGATCACCGGGCAGGTGGCGGCCTATTTCAAATCTCACCCGAATGGCTGACATCGGCGCGCGATGAAGCTCGATACCCAGCGTATCGACGGTTTTTTGCAGGCACCCAGCCTGCCGGTCGTGCTCATCTTCGGCCCGGACGCTGGGCTGGTGGCAGAGCGCGGCCTCAACCTGGCGCGCAGCGTGCCCGGTGCGATCCAGGATCCATTCCAGTTCAGTGAGTTGCACCATCCGGACCCGGGCGGGTTTTTGAATGAAGCCACCGCCTCCTCCCTGACCGGCGGACGGCGGGTGTTGCGCGTGCGGGAAGCTCATGAAGGGCTGCTGAAACCGCTGGAATCGTTGTTAAAATCACCGCCGGACTGCCTGGTCATTCTGGAGGCCGGCGAGTTGACCGCAAAGTCCAAACTGCGGGCATTCTGCGAGAAGTCGGCCGCCATCGCCGCCATCGCCTGCTACGCGATCGACGCGGCGCGGCTGCCGCAGGTGATCACCGCCCGGCTGCGCGGGGCGCAGATCGGCATCGATGCCGACGCCAGCGCCTGGGTGGCGAACAATGTAGGCGGAGAGGAAGGCCCGTTGCGCCAAGCTATCGAGATTTTGCGCCTGTATGCGGGCGAGGCGCGGCAGCTGAGCCTGGCCGATGTGTCCGCCGCGCTGGCCGATGGCGGGGACAGCTCGATGCATGACGCCATCGACGCGGCACTGCTGGGGGATAGCGCCGGGACAGACCGGGCGCTAAGCTTGGCCTACGGCGAGGGTGTGGCCCCAATCGGGCTGCTACGGGTGCTGCTGGGCGAGCTGATGCGCCTGCGGGTGAGCGCCGCCGCCATCGCGGACGGGGCCTCGGCCTCCCAGGTTATCGCCGCCATTCGCCCGCCGGTGTTTTACAAACGCCAGAACATGGTGATCCGTATGTTGGGAATATGGAATGTCCCGGCCCTGACCGGCGCTATTCGTGCGGTTCTCGCGGCGGAGAGCGCCTGCAAACAGACGCTCACCCCCGACCAGGCGTTTTGCCGACAGACGATGTTGGCGCTGGCCGCGCGCGCGCGCCACAGCGGAAGGAATTGAAGCTAAACCAGCGCCCTGGCCAGCGCCGTGAAGGCGGTGGCGTTATTTCGCCGGGGAATGATATGGATGGGTGCTGCGATGAACCGCGCCAGCGCCGCCGCCGTGACGGTGGCGCTCACCGGGGCCTCAACACTCTCGCTCAGCACCAGCGCGGCGATTTTTATACCGCACGCCGCCAGGAACCGCGCGGCGGTGATACTGTGGCTGAGCGTGCCAAGGTAGGTGCCCGCTACCAGAACCACCGGCAGCCGTAGTGCGGCGATCCAGTCCGCCACCAGATGCGTCTCATCCAGCGGCACGGCGACACCGCCCACGCCCTCCACCAGCAGGCCATCGGGCGCGGGCGCGATGGCCGATTCGCAGAACGCCAACAGCGCCGCGAAATCGAGGCTCGCACCCTCCAGCGCCGCCGCCATATCCGGCGAGAGCGGCGCGGCGAAACGCCATGGGGTGATGGCCGCGATGGTGGATTCCGATACCGCCCGGCCCATGGCGGCCAGCAACACGCCGGAGTCCGACTGCACTGCCGAAGCGGGGTCGTAGCCGGAGAGCACGGGCTTGAGCGCCCGAAGATCCCGCCCGGCTGCCCGCGCTGCCCGCAGGATTCCGGCGGTGACGAAGGTCTTGCCGATATCGGTGCCCGTCGCCGTGATAAAATAGCTCGCCACATTGCACCCTTTCCAGCGCTCCCCCATGCGTTTACCCTGGGGCGAGACGGACGACCATGGAGAACCGCGCGTGCCCGAGAGTCATATAACCCTGAAACCACGCTGGAGCCGGGACGAGGTTGCAGCCCTGCTGGTGCTGCCGTTCCCCGAGCTGATGTTCCGCGCGCAGACGGTGCATCGCGCGCATTTCAACCCGGCACAGATTCAGATCTCGACCCTGCTCTCGATCAAGACCGGCGGTTGCCCGGAGGATTGTGGCTATTGCCCGCAGGCGGCAAGCTATGAGACCGGCACCAAAGCCACAAGGCTGATGGCGGTGGAGGCGGTGCTGGCCGAGGCGAAAGCCGCCAAAGCAAACGGGGCCGCGCGCTTCTGCATGGGGGCGGCCTGGCGCTCACCCAAGGAGCATGACCTGGAACAGGTGTGCGCGATGGTGGAGGGCGTGAAAGCCCTGGGGCTGGAGACCTGCGTGACGCTGGGGATGCTGAGTGCGCCGCAGAGTGCCCGGCTGCGCGCCGCTGGGCTGGATTATTACAACCATAACCTCGACACCTCGCCGGAGTATTACGGCCAGGTGATCACCACCCGGACCTACCAGGACCGGCTGGACACGCTGGCCCATGTGCGCGACGCCGGGATCAATGTCTGCTGTGGCGGGATCATTGGTATGGGCGAGGATGATTCCGACCGCGCCGCGCTCATCGCCGCCCTGGCCAGCCTGCCGGAACCCCCGGAATCCGTGCCGATCAACGCGCTGGTGGCGGTGGAGGGCACGCCACTCGCCGATGCCAAGCCGATCGACCCCATCGCCTTCGTGCGGATCATCGCCGCCGCCCGCATCACCATGCCGTGCAGCTATGTACGGCTCTCCGCTGGGCGCGAGGCAATGAGCGATGAGGCACAGGCGCTGTGCTTCCTGGCCGGGGCGAACTCCATCTTCCATGGAGACAAGCTCTTGACGACCGCGAATGCCAGCCTGCGCCATGACGAGGTTCTGTTCGCCAGACTCGGCCTCCAGCCCGAGCATTGAGCTGGCTGGAGGAAGGCTGGCGGCATGTCTGGCTGCCCTATGCGCAGATGCAGACGGCACCGCTGCCGCTGCCGGTGGCGCGCACGCAGGGCAGCCGGATATATCTGGAGGACGGGCGCGAACTCATCGACGGTATCGCCTCCTGGTGGACCGCCTGCCACGGCTATAATCATCCTCACATCCAGGCTGCTGTGGTGGAGCAACTGGGGCGCCTGCCGCATGTGATGTTCGGCGGGCTTGCCCATGCCCCCGCCTACCACCTGGCCACGCGGCTCGCAGCATTGCTCCCCGGCCCACTGAACCGCGTGTTCTTCACAGATTCCGGCTCGGTTGCGGTCGAGGTCGCGATGAAGATCGCGGTGCAGGCAAGGCTCAACCAGGGCGAGCGCCAGCGCACAAAAATTCTCGCCTTCCGCGGCGGCTACCATGGCGATACCTTCGGCACTATGGCGATCTGCGACCCCGAGGAGGGTATGCACAGCCTGTTCACGGGCCTGCTCGCGGCACATCCCGTCATCGCGTTGCCGCGCACGCCCGCCAGCCTCGCGACGTTTGAACTTTTTCTGGAGCAGCACGCCGCCGGCCTCGCCGCGATCATCGTCGAGCCACTCGTGCAGGGTGCGGGCGGGATGCTGCTGCACCCACCCAAGGTGCTACGGCATCTGCGCGCCGCCGCCGACCATTACGGGCTGACGCTGATTTTCGATGAGATCTTTACCGGGTTTGGCCGTACGGGCAGCATGTTCGCCTTTGAGCAGGCGGGCGTGGTGCCGGACATCATCACGCTCTCCAAGGCGCTCACCGGTGGGACGCTGCCGCTCGCGGCCACCATCGCGACCGACGCGCTGTTCGAGGCGTTTCTCTCAGACGACCCGGCAGACGCGCTGATGCACGGGCCGACCTATATGGCCAATGCGCTGGGCTGCGCGGCAGCCAACGCCTCGCTGGACCTGTTTGAGCGCGAACCAAGGCTGGCGCAGGCCGCCGCCGTATCCGCCCAGCTTGCAACAGGGCTGGAGCCGTGCCGCGCCCTACCCGGCGTGGCGGATGTGAGGGTGCTGGGCGCCATCGGCGTGGTGGAGCTCGCCGCTATCAAAAATCCCGCCGCTCTGCGCATGGCGCTGGTGGCCCAGGGCGTGTGGGTGCGGCCGTTTGGTAACATTCTCTATCTCACCCCGGCGCTTACCATCCAAGTGGGCGAGCTGGACCTTCTCTGCCGGGCGATTTTCATGGTCTTGACAGATTTTGCGGGCATTGCAACCTGAGCGGGAACAACTGCTGACTGAGAGCGCTCATGCCGCTGCCCGCGCACCACCTACTCGACCCCGGATGCGCCGTAAAACCGGCTTGGGCAGTATTCGACCGCGAGTTGTATTTGCAGCGCCATGCCGATGCGCGCGCGGTCTGTGCTGGCAAGCCTACGGATGCGGCGCTCATCTATTACCTGCGGGTAGGCGCCAGGCTCGGCCATAGTCCCAGCGCCCTGTTCGACGAGTTGTTCTATCTGGAGCGCAACCCCGATATCGCTGAGCTCGTGCGCGCCGGAAATTACGCCTCGGGCTTCGATCATTTCTGCCAGCATGGGCACCGTGGCGTCTCGCCGCACTGGCTGTTCGATGACGCGCTCTATGCGAATCTCTATGAGGATATGACGCTGGAGAATCTCGACCAGCACCGATGCTATGGGCGCTACGACCATTACTTGAAATCGGGCCAGCGCGAGCGCCGCATGGGGCATTTTTTATTCGACGGCATGTTCTACCGTACCGGCGCGCAGCAGGCCGGTGTGAATGTGGAGGGGCTGGACCGCGTCGGCCCCTATGCGCATTTTTTGAGTCGCCTTGGTGCTGATGAGGAAGAGCTCGCACCCTCAGTCTATTTCGACCCATTATGGTACCTCCAGCAGCACCCCGGCGCGCGCCAGCAGATCGGCCGTGGGCGCTATGGCTCGGCCATCGCGCATTACCTCACCAACGACACGCCCGAGCATTTCAACCCCGTGGCGCAATTCTCCGAGGTGTTCTACCGGCGGCGCCACCCGGATATCCAGGCGGCGATTGAACAGGGGTATTATCGCTGCGCCTATCAGCAGTTCGTGCAATATGGCGCATTTGAGCTGCGCCAGCCATGCGCGGATATCGACCTCGCCTATTATCGCGACCTGCATGAGCGGGTGCGCAACGACCTGGATTCCGGTGCGGTTCGCGACGCCTTCGCGCATCTGCGTCTCATCGGGTTGCCGGAAAATCTTTCGTGTTTTCCGCCGGACGCAAAGCCAGCCTTGGGCGAGAGCGCGACGCGCGCGCTGTTTGAAGGAAGGGCACGCGCGCAGCTCGCCCTGTTTGCGCGCCAGCGGCTGGATTTCACCTATGCCACTGCGCCACAAGTCTCGGTGATCATGGTGATGTTCAACCGCTTTGAGCTGACGATGCTGGCGCTGAGCTCGCTGCGTGATAATTTTACGGGCGATATCGAGCTCATTCTGGTCGACAATGCCTCCATCGATGATACGCGCCGGATTACGAGCTATGTTTCGGGCGCCAAAATCATTCGCAACGCGGAGAATATCGGCTTCTTGCGCGGCTGCAACCTGGCGCTGGAACAGGCGAGCGCCCCGGCACTGCTGTATCTGAACAACGACGTGGAACTCGCCCATGGCGCGCTCGCCATGGCGCTGCGCCGGTTGGGCAGCGATGATGACATCGGCGCCGTCGGCGGGAAGATTCTCCGCAGCAACGGAACGTTGCAGGAGGCGGGCTCGATCATCTGGCGAGACGGCACGACGACCGGCTATATGCGCGAAGGCGACCCGCTGGCGCCGGAGGCGAATTTTGTCCGCGATGTGGATTATTGCTCGGCGGTGTTTCTGCTCTGCCGCACGTCTTGCGTGCGGGCGCTCGGCGGGTTTGATGAGGCCTTCGCGCCGGCCTATTTCGAGGATGCGGATCTGTGTGTGCGGACGCTGCAAGCGGGCTTCAGAACGATCTACGACCCGGCGGTGATGGTGCATCATCTGGAGTTTGGCAGCGCGCCGACCACGGAGGCATCCATGGCCCTGATGCGCCGGGGCAAACGGATTTTCAGAAAAAAACACCAAGCATTTCTTGATACCCGCCCGCCTGGCGCCGGCAAAGTGCGGCTTGAGGCACGCAGCCCGCGCGTGCGGCCCATGGTGTTGTTCATCGAGGATACCGTGCCGCTGCGCCGGCTGGGCTCCGGCTTCGTCCGCTCCAACGATATCGTCCATGCCATCGCCCGCGCCGGGCATGAGGTGCATGTTTTTCCGCTCAACGGCGCGGAACAAGACGTCATGAGCCTGTTCTCAGAATTGCCGGAGGACGCCGAGATTCTGCACGACCGGAATTTTTCCATTTTTGCGGAGTTTTTTGAGGAGCGCAGACATCTATACAGGGTCATTTGGGTGGCGCGGGCGCATAATTTCGCCCGTATCCTGCCGCTGCTGCAAAAGGCGGGGATCGACCCGGCAAGGACAAAAATCATTCTGGACAGCGAGGCGCTGGCCAGCGCGCGGGAGGCAGCGCGAGCGAGCCTGGCCGGTGCGCCATTCGAGCTCGATACAGCGCTGCGGGAGGAATTTTTGAACACGCAGATCTGCGCAAAAATCCTGGCCGTAAACATCCAGGAGGCTACGGCGCTGCGAAATATCGGCCTGGAGCGGGTGAGCGTGCTGGGCACGGCGCGCGCGCCCTGCCCGACTGCGGAGGTTTTCGGCCAACGCAGCGGGCTATTGTTCGTGGGCGCGATTCATCAAGCGGACAGCCCGAATATGGACGCATTGCGCTGGTACCAGGCGGATATTCAACCGGCCCTGGCCGCAGCGCTGGGGCAAGCCCCCATGCTGCATGTGGCGGGCTATACGGCACCGGGGATAGACCTCTCGGAATTTGCCAATAACCCGGGCATCCGCCTGCATGGCGCGCTGGATGATACGCGCCCGCTGTATCGCGCCGCCCGGCTGTTCATCGCCCCGACACGGTTTGCCGCGGGGACACCCTATAAACTCATCGAGGCGGCGGCCTATGGCGTGCCGTGTGTGGCGACCGACCTACTGGTCGGTCAGCTCGGCTGGAGCGCCGGCGTGGAGATTCTCAGCGCCCCGCAAAGCGATGCAAAAAGCTTTGCCGCAAGGATTGCGGCGCTCTATGGGGCCGAGGCGCTATGGCGGGAGATCCGCAAGAATGCCCTGCGGCGGCTGGCGGCGGCGCATGACCTGACGGAGTTTGATGCCGAGGTTGGGAGGTTGTTAGATATCTAACAGGAGGCGGCGTGGGTCCTCCAGGCTCTCCTTCACGCGGACGAGGAAGGACACCGCCTCGCGGCCATCGATGATCCGATGGTCGTAGGAGACCGCGAGATACATCATCGGGCGGATCTCCACCTTGCCCGCAACCGCCACCGGGCGGTCCTGGATTTTATGCATCCCCAGAATCGCCGATTGCGGCGGGTTGAGAATCGGCGTGCTCATCAGTGAGCCATAGACGCCGCCATTGGTGATCGAGAAGGTGCCGCCTGATAGCTCCTCCAGCTTCAACGTACCCTCCCGGGCGCGCCGCGCGAAGTCCGCGATGGCAGCCTCGATTTCGGCCAGGC
This sequence comes from Pseudomonadota bacterium, assembly GCA_021798575.1. Taxonomy (GTDB): domain Bacteria; phylum Pseudomonadota; class Alphaproteobacteria; order Acetobacterales; family Acetobacteraceae; genus Acidocella. The sequence goes on from JAJZGI010000001.1 coordinate 101,805, forward strand.
TCTTCTGGTCGGCGTCGCGGATCACGGGTACGACCAGCCCGTTCGCGCCTCCAACCGCGATGCCCATATGTACGAAATGCTTATAGACGATGTCATCGCCGTCGATCTCGGCGTTCACGGCGGGGAACTCCGCCAGCCCGGCCACCACCGCTTTGACAAAAAAACCGTTGAAGCCGAGGCGTACGCCTTTGTGCTTCTTCTCGAAGGCCTCCTTATACTCAGCGCGCAGCGCCATGATGGCGCTCATATCCACCTCGTTGAAGGTGGTGAGCATGGCGGCGGTATTCTGCGCATCCTTCAGCCGGGCGGCGATGGTCTTGCGCAGGCGGGTCATCTTCACACGCTCCTCGCGCGCATCGGGTGTGCGGGGCGCTTTGGCGGCGGCGGGCGCTGGCGCGGCGGCAGGTTTGTTCACGAAGGCCAGCACGTCGCCCTTGGAGATACGACCATCCTTGGCGGTGCCGGCGCCGATATCACTCGCCGAAAGCTGCTTTTCCTCTATCATTTTGGCAGCGGCCGGCAGGGCGCTGGCGGAGCGCGGCACGGGGCCTGGCGCTGATGGCGGCGGCTTCACCCCCGGGGTAGGCGCGGGCGCTGCTTTGGCCTCTGGTTTTTTGGACTCCGACTGGGCCGCACCCGCCTGGGCCGCGCCGATGCGCCCAAGCAGCGCGCCAACTTCAACCTCCGCGCCTTCCTCGGCCAGAATTTCGATCGCCCCGGCTTCCGGCGCATTGATCTCCACCGTCACCTTGTCGGTCTCCAGCTCCACCACCGGCTCATCCGCGACCACGCTCTCGCCGGGCTTTTTCATCCAGCGGGCGATGGTTGCGGTGGTCACGCTCTCGCCCAGCGTGGGAACCTTGATGTCAGCGGCCATGACTACTCCTGAATTTCCAGATCGTTTCTCAGACAGGCAAAAGCTTAGATGCTCAGCGCCGCATCCACCAGTGCCGCCTGCTCGGCGGCATGGGTTTTTGCCATGCCGGTGGCCGGGCTGGCGGCGGCCTTGCGACCGACATAGCGTGGACGCCGGGCCAGGCCTTCAAGACAGCCCAGCACCGCTTCGATCCGCCGGTCCACGAAGGTCCAGCCGCCGTTATTCTCTGGCTCCTCCTGGCACCACACCACATCCGCTTTCGCGTAGGGCGCAATCGCGCTTTTCAGGGATTTAGCCGGGAATGGATAAAACTGCTCGAGGCGGACGATGGCAACATCTTTGATCCCACGCTCACGACGGGTTTGCAGCAGGTCGTAATACACCTTGCCCGAGCAGATCACGACGCGCTTGACCTCGCCCGGTTCGACTAGCTCATCGGCCTCGGGGATCACGAATTTGAAGCATGAGCCATTGCTCATCTCGTGCAGGGAGGACACGGCTAGCTTGTGCCGCAGCAGGGATTTGGGCGTCATCAACACCAGCGGCTTGCGGAAATTGCGCTTGAGCTGGCGGCGCAGCGCGTGGAAATAGTTGGCGGGCGTGGTGAGGTTGCACACGGTCATATTATGCTCGGCGCAGAGCTGCAAATAACGCTCAAGCCGGGCGGAGGAATGCTCTGGCCCCTGCCCCTCATTTCCGTGCGGCAGCAGCAATGTCAGGCCACACATGCGCAGCCACTTGGTCTCCCCGCTGGCGATAAACTGGTCGATGATCACCTGCGCGCCATTCGCGAAATCGCCGAACTGCGCCTCCCATAGCACCAGCACACGCGGGTCGGCGATGGCATAGCCATATTCGAACCCGAGCACGCCAGCCTCTGAGAGCAGGGAGTTGAAAATATCGATCCGCGCCTGGCCCGGCCGGATATTGTTCAAAGGCACATATTCATTCTGGTTGGTCTGGTCGACCAGCACCGCGTGGCGCTGGCTGAAGGTGCCGCGTTGGCAATCCTCGCCCGAGAGGCGAACGCGGTGGCCGTCCTGCAGCAGCGTACCGAAGGCGAGCGCCTCGCCGGTAGCCCAGTCGATCCCCTCGCCGGAGTCGATCATCTGCCGCTTCGCCTCCAGCTGACGCAAGATTTTCGGGTTGAGGTCGAAATTCTCCGGCGGGCGGGCGAGTGCGGCACCCACCTCGCGCAGCTGATCCAGGCTGGCAGCGGTGGCCTGCTCCTCCTGCTCGTCCTCGTCGCGGCCCTCGTTCAGGCCGGACCAATGGCCTTCCAGCCAATCCGCCTTGTTCACCTTGTAGGACTGCGCACCGTTATACGCATCTTCCAGCGCCTGGTTATAGGCCTGTGCGATGCTGCTCGCCTGCTCGGCGGTGACGCTGCCCTCGCGCTCCAGCCGCTGCGCATACAGCGCCTGGGTGGTCGCCAGCGCCTTGATCGCCTTATACATGATCGGCTGGGTGAAGGCGGGCTCGTCATTTTCATTATGGCCATGGCGGCGGTAGCACACCAGGTCGATCACCACGTCCACCGCGAACTCCATGCGGAACTCGGTCGCCAGGCGGGCGGCGTACACCACGGCCTCCGGGTCATCGCCGTTCACGTGCAGAATGGGCGACTGCACCGCTTTGGCGACATCGGTGCAATACAGACCCGAGAAGGCATGGGCCGGAACGGTGGTGAAGCCGATCTGATTGTTCACGACGAGATGGATCGAACCGCCGGTCCGATAGCCGATGAGCTGACTCATCGCCAACGTCTCATAGACCAGGCCCTGGCCCGCGAACGCGGCGTCGCCGTGCATCATGATCGCCATGGCCGAGCGGCGCGTGGTATCTCCCGCCATGTCCTGCCTGGCGCGGATCTTGCCGATCACCACCGGGTCCACCGCCTCCAGATGTGAAGGGTTGGGCTGTAGCGAGAGATGGACCTGGTTGCCGTTGAAGCTGATATCTGCCGAGGTGCCCAGATGATACTTCACGTCGCCCGAACCCTGCACGTCCTCAGGCTTGGCGCTGGCGCCGCCGAACTCACTGAACAGAGCGGTCAGCGGCTTTTTCACGATATTGACGAGCGTGTTCAACCGCCCACGGTGCGGCATGCCGATGGCGATCTCCTGCACGCCGGCCTGTGCCGCAGTCTCGATGATTGCATGGAGCGCCGGGATAGTGCTCTCGCCACCCTCCAGGCCAAAACGTTTGGTGCCGACGAAGCGACGCTGGCAGAAGGTCTCGAAACTGTCTGCCTCCGTCAGCTGGCGAAAAATTCTGGCTTTATCCTCCTTGTCGAAGGCGCTCCGCCAGGACGCGGCCTCAATCCGGCGCTGGATCCAGGATTTCTGCGCGGGGTCCTGGATATGCATGAACTCGACGCCGATCGGCCCGCAATAACAGGTCCGCAGCATGGCGAGGATTTCCCGCATCGTCGCGGTCTCGTGCCCCAGGACGCCATCGATGAAGATCGGCCGGTCGAGGTCATCCGGGCCAAATCCGTAGCTTGCCGGGTCAAGCTCTGAATTATAGCGTGGCTGCTTCAGCCCCAGCGGGTCGAGCTGCGCCTCCAGGTGGCCGCGCACCCGGTAGACACGGATCAGCATCAGGGCGCGGATGGAATCCAGCGTCGCCGCCCGGGTATCCGCCGTAGCGGCCTTGGGTGCAGTTGCTATCAGCCCGAACGCGGCGGGCCTGGGCGCCCAGGAGGCGCCGGAGGCATCGCTGAGTACGGATTTCGCGTCGTCGTCCAGTGCCGCAAACAATGCGGCAAAATCCGCATCCACCGAAGCCGGAGCGGAGACCCATTTCGCGTAGAGCTGGGCGATAAACTGGGCATTCGCGCCATTCATGGCGGTTGCGATCACATCTACCCCAGCCATGGCAGCCTATCCTCCGAAAAAAGCCCTCACCCGGCGAAATGACACGCCAGCGGGCCCGCTGACGGGCCGGAGGCATATAGTCTACAAGCCCGCCCACGCCGCGCCCAGTTTAGAAAGGCTGGGTTGTGGCCTGCGCATGAGTGGAAGGCTAGGCCCGGCTTTGCTACCGCCCGCTTAACCGCGACCCACCTCAGGCTTTCAGCGCCTTCACCATCGTGCTGCCCAGCGCCGCGGGACTGTCCGCCACGAAAATTCCCGCCGCTTTCATCGCCTCGGTCTTCGCCTCGGCGGTGTCCTTACCACCCGAGATCACCGCGCCCGCGTGGCCCATGCGCCGACCGGGGGGAGCGGTGACACCGGCGATGAAGCCGACGATCGGCTTTTTAACCGGGTGGCGCGCGAGGAATTCCGCCGCATCGATCTCCGAGGGGCCGCCGATCTCGCCGATCATGATGATCGCCTGGGTCTCATCGTCACGCAAAAACAAGTCCAGCACCTCGATGAAATCGAGCCCCTTCACCGGGTCCCCACCGATGCCCACGCAGGAGGACTGGCCGAGCCCGGCCGCCGTGGTCTGCGCCACCGCCTCATAGGTCAGCGTGCCCGAGCGGGAGACGATGCCGATGGAGCCGCGCTTGTGGATATGGCCCGGCATGATGCCGATCTTACATTCATCGGGCGTGATGACACCGGGGCAGTTGGGGCCGACCAATACGGATTTGGAGCCTGCAAGGGCGCGTTTGACCCGCACCATGTCCAGCACAGGTATCCCCTCGGTGATGCAGACGATCAGCTCGATCCCGGCGTCGATGGCCTCCAGGATGGAGTCCGCGGCGAATGGCGGCGGGACATAGATGGCGCTGGCGTTGGCGCCGGTTTTGTCCCGCGCCTCCTGCACCGTGTTGAACACGGGCAGGTCCAGGTGGCGCGCGCCACCCTTGCCGGGCGTGACACCGCCGACCACCCTGGTGCCATAGGCCAGCGCCTGCTCGGAATGGAACGTTCCCTGCGCGCCGGTGAAGCCCTGGGTGATGACCTTGGTGTGCTTATTGACGAGAATGGCCATTACGCGGCTTCCTTCACGGCTTTGACGATTTTATCAGCGGCGTCGGCCAGGTTGTCGGCGGGGATGATCGGCAGACCGGATTTGGCCATGATATCCTTGCCAAGCTGCACATTTGTGCCCTCCAGCCGCACTACCAGCGGCACCGAAAGCGAGACCTCGCGCGCCGCCGCAATCACGCCTTCGGCGATCACGTCGCAGCGCATGATGCCGCCGAAAATATTCACGAGAATCCCCTCCACGTTCGGGTCCGAGAGGATGATTTTGAAGGCCGCGGTCACGCGCTCCTTGGTCGCCCCGCCGCCGACATCCAGGAAATTGGCTGGCTCTGAGCCATAGAGCTTGATGATGTCCATCGTCGCCATGGCTAGGCCCGCGCCATTGACCATGCAGCCGATCGAGCCGTCCAGCGCCACATAATTGAGGCTGTGTTTGGTGGCCTCCAGCTCTTTGGGGTCTTCTTCGCTCTCATCGCGCAACTGCTCGATCTCGGCATGGCGATAGAGGGCGTTGTCATCGAAGCTGACCTTGGCGTCCAGCGCGATGATCTCACCCGCGCCGGTCACGACCAGCGGGTTGATCTCGACGATTGCGCAGTCCAGCGCGACGAATGCCTCATACATGGCGGTCACGAACTTGCCGAAAGTGGCAACCTGCTTGCCCTCCAGCCCCAGACCAAAAGCGAGCTTGCGGGCATGAAAACCGGAGATGCCCGAGGCCGGGTCCACCGGCGCGCGCAGGATCCTCTCCGGATGGTGGACGGCGACCTCCTCGATCTCCATGCCGCCCTCGGTCGAGGCGATGATGACGACCTCGGAGACCGAGCGGTCGATCAGCAGGGAGAGATAGAGCTCGCGTTTGATGTCGCACCCGGCCTCGACATACACGCGGCGGACCATGCGCCCGGCCGGGCCGGTCTGCTTGGTGATCAGCGTCTGGCCGATCATCGCGGCGGCGGCCTCGCGCACCTCGTCGAGGGACTTGGCCAGCCGTACCCCACCTTTACCATCCGCCGCGTCCTTGAACCTGCCGGCGCCACGCCCACCAGCATGAATCTGGGATTTAACGACATACACCGGCCCAGGCAGCTTTTTCGCGGCCGCGACGGCCTCCTCCGGTGTCCAGGCCACATGCCCGTCCAGAACCGTCACCCCGTAGGTCTTCAGCAGTTCCTTGCCCTGATATTCATGTATGTTCATCTACGGTCAGCCTACCTGGTATGGAGTTAAAGTGGCGTTGCCCGGCGTGCTACTCCAATCGTCGGGCAGGGGCAATAAGCGATGCTGCGATGCGAAACTTGCGTATCCGCTCAAGTCAGGTGGGGCAGGCGCACATAATCGGCGCTCTGCATCTCCTCCAGGCGCGAGGCGGTGCGCTCGAACATGCGCGCCCCCTCGCCCGCGCGGTACAGATCATCCGGTGCCGCTGCGGCGGAGGCATAGAGCTTCACCCGGTGTTCATAGAGCGCGTCGATCAATGTCACGAACCGCCGGGCCGCGTCGAAATTATCCGGCGAGAGCCGGGGAATACCATCGATCAGCACCGTCTGGTAGTGAGTCGCCAGGGCGAGATAGTCGCCGGGCCCAAGCGGTGTGCCGCACAACGCCTGGAAGCTGAACCGGGCGGCGCCATTGACGCTGAGCGGCACGCGCAGGCTGCGCCCCGAGATGCTCAGCGTCTCCGCGCGCGGCGCACCCCCGGCAGCGAGTTCGGAGAACACGTGGTCCATGGCGTGATCAGCCTCCGCATCGGCCGGAGCGTACCAGGAGGTGAGACCGTGCAGGCGCTCACGCCGGTAGTCCCGCGCGGCGTCCAGCACCAGCACATCCAAATTCTGCTTGAGCAGGTCGATGAACGGCAGAAAAGCGTCCCGCCCGGGCTTGCCTCTATAGAGGTCGCCGGGCAGCGTGTTGGAGGTCGCCACCACGACCACCAGCCGGGCAAACAGCGCCTCGAACAACCGGCCCAGGATCATCGCATCGACAATGTCGTGAACCTGAAATTCATCGAAGCATAAAAGCGCTGCCTCTCCGGCAATCAGGTCGGCCAGAGCGGGGATAGGGTCGTCGATATCCGGGTTCTCACGCTTGATCGCTTGGAACCGTCGGTGCGCATCCTGCATGAACTGATGAAAATGGATGCGCTTTTTGCGGGGTACGTCGGCGGCCTCGAAAAACATGTCCATCAGCATGGATTTGCCGCGCCCGACCTCACCCACCAGATACAGCCCGTTTGAATGGTCCTGCATCTCATCGACCTGCTTGCGATGCAGCAATTTGCCGAGCCAGCCGTTGGCGGGTTTTTCCGGGTGCGGGTCGTAGCCGCGCAATTTGGTCCATAGATCCTGCAAACGCTCCGCCGCGCGCGCCTGGGCCGGGTCCGAGGTGATGGCTCCCGCAGCCACACGGGCGCGGTAAACCGGCATGACGCCCGAAGGCGGGGGGACGGTGCTGGACATCGGCCCGGCGGCGATACCGCAAATACTTGTGCGCCGCAACAAGGGGCCCGAGATTGACGCGCGGATGCCGGTTCAATACGGAGTCGGCCATGGATATTCTGGACTTCGACCGGCTGCGGGCCTGCGCTGTGGCGCATGACCCCTTCGCGCATCTTCTGCTGCCGAACTTCGTGAAACCGGTGGCCTTGCCCGGCGTCGTGGCGGACCTGCCCAGCCTGCGCGCGCGCGGCAGCTTTCCCATCAATGGGTTGCAACTGGGGGCTAAGGCGCGTGGGCTCATCAGCGCGCTGGAGGGCGAGGATTTCCGCGCCATCATCGCCGAGAAATTCCAGTTGGACCTCACCGGCGCGCCGCTCATGACCACGCTGCGCGGCAATTCCGGCGCAGGGGACGGGCAGATCCATACCGATTCCTCGGCCAAGCGCGTCACCATCCTGCTCTATCTCAACCCCGGCATGGGCGAGGCATGGGCGCGCCAGGAAGGTTGCCTTCGACTGCTGCGCAGCGGCAGCGACCTCGAGGATTACGCGCTCGAAGTACCGCCCACGGATGGTGCGCTGCTCGTGTTTCCCAACGGGCCGACCACCTTCCATGGCCACCGGCCCTTTATCGGCCAGCGCTATGTCATCCAGATGAATTATATGACCACCAGCGCGAAGGCGCGGGCGGAGATGCGTCGGCATCACCTGTCCGCCCTCATAAAACGCCTTACGCGCGCCGCTTGAGATGCTGGCCGGCAAGCGCATCACCGTCATCCTGCCCGCCTATAACGCCGCCCGCACCCTGGCGCGCACCTACGCCGAAATTCCGCTGGAGATTGTCGATGAGGTGATCCTGACGGACGACGCGAGCAGCGACGAAACGGTAGAACTCTCAAAAAAACTGGGGATTCACACGCTCGTCCATGCGCGCAACCAGGGTTACGGCGCCAACCAGAAAACCTGCTACGCCGCCGCCCTGGCGCGCGGCGCGGATATTGTGGTCATGCTGCACCCGGACTACCAATATTCGCCCAGGCTCGTCGCGGCGATGGCCTCGATGATCGCCTCCGAGCATTATGATGTGGTACTGGGCTCGCGGATTTTGGGCCGGGGCGCGCTGGCGGGGGGAATGCCGCTCTATAAATACATCGCAAACCGATTTTTAACACTCATCGAGAATGTTTTGCTCGGGCTGAAACTGTCCGAATATCACACCGGCTACCGCGCCTGGTCGCGGGCCGCGCTGGAGCGGCTCGCCCTGGCCCGCTGCTCGGATGACTTCGTGTTCGACAACCAGATGCTGGCGCAGGCGGCGTTCGCCGGGCTGGCGATCGGCGAGATCTCCTGCCCGACCCGCTATTTTGCAGAAGCTTCCTCGATCAATTTCCGTCGCTCGGTGACCTACGGCCTGGGCGTGCTGGAGACCGCACTGACCTTCCGCCTCGCCCGCTGGAGGTTACGCGCCTCGCCATTGTTCCCCGATGCGGATTAGTTTTCCACGAGCAGCCATGCTGGGCGTTGCCGCCGCCTCGCTCGGCCTCAGCCTCTGGCTCGGCCCGCGCATCATCACCGGCCTGGCGGGTACCGCGGGCTGGCTGCGCGCCCTCGGCCTACGCGGCGATCTGCTGTTCGTCGGCGTCGAGCTCATCGTCACCCTTGCCGGAATCGTGCCTGGTGCCCTGCTGGGCGGTACCGCCGGCGCGATCTTTGGCGTGGTTGGTGGATTTTGCGTCAGTGCGTTGGGGATCATGGCCGGGGCGTTGGCGGCCTTCGCGCTCAGCCGCTCGTTTCTGCGCCCCGCAATCAGCCGCGCGCTCGGCCAGCGCAGCAGGCTGCAAGCGCTGGATGGAGCGTTGACACAGGACGGCTGGCGACTGGTGGCACTTTTGCGCATCTCCCCGGTGATGCCATTTTCCATCACCTCCTACGCACTGGGCCTCTCTAATATCCGCCCGCGCGACTATGTGCTGGGCACACTGGCCTCACTGCCACCGTTGCTGGGCTATGTGGTCCTGGGCGCGCTGGGCGGGGCGAGCCTGGACGCGCAAAGCGCCGTGGGGCGGGATATCCAACTGCTGCTTTTTGGGCTGGGCGCCGCCGCCACGCTGGCGCTCACGTTGTATCTGGCACGGCTGATGGCGCGGGCTTTGCGCGCTACATCCGCGAGCCCAAACATCTGAGTTTCTGAGCCGGAAACTCCAGAAATACCTTGGCCCCTGGGACCAGAGCGGCGGCGTCCTCCACGGCCAGTTCCACCACAAAAGTCTGCGGGCCAGCGCACTCCAGCCGCACGCCCGCCCCATGCGGATGCAGGCTGGTGATGCAGGCGGCGCGGCCGGCACTGCCCAGCGCAATGTCGGCGGCGCGGATCGCATAGGCCTGGCCCGCCTCGACCCAGATATTCTCAAACCCCAGCAGCTCCGCCGCACTGATACTACCGGGCCGCGCAAAAACCTCGCGCGGGGTGCCCTGCTGGATGATTTTTCCCCCGGCCAGCAGCACGAGCCAGTCCGCCATCGTCGCCACTTCGGGCTCATGCGTCGCGGCCAGGGCGGGAATGTTGCGCTCCTCGAGCGTGGTCAGCAGCCAGTACAGAGTCGCCACGCGGGTGCGCGCATCCAGCCCAGCACCGGGTTCATCGAGCAGCAACAGCTTCACGCCACGGGCCAGCGCGCGCGCCAGGGCGATGCGCTGGGCCTGCCCGCCGGAGAGCGCACCGGCCGGTCGGCTGGATAACTCCCCCAGCCCCAGTGCATCCAGCAAATTTTGCGCACGAACAAACCGCTGCGCGCCGCGCAACGGGTAGGCGGTGTTCTCCAGCACATTGAGATGCGGAAAAAGCCCCGCATTCTGCGGCAGATAGCCGATCTCTCGCGCCTCGGGCGGCAGATTCTGCCAGGGCGTGCCGGTGGCGGGCAGCAGCCCGGCCAGGGCTTTCAGCAACGAACTTTTACCCGCGCCCGAACAGCCCAGCAGCGCGGTGAAGCCGCGGATTTCGAATTCAACATGCAGATGAACGGGCGTTTGCAGCCGGTAGTCAACCGCCAGAAAACTCATCTCTGGCGTCGGGCGGTAACCTCGATCTCAATTTTCATGCGCGCATCGGCCAACCCGGCGGCGATCATCGTCGCCGCCGGCCGCACCGCGCCCAGGTGTTTTTGCAGCACGGGCCAGCAACGCTCAAATGCGTCAGCACCTTCCGGCACGATATAGCGCACCCGCACGACGTCATTCAGCGTCGCCTCCGCTTCGGCCAGCGCGGCGGCGATATTCACGAAACATTGTTCCGTCTGGGTGGCAATATCCTGGGCGATCTGCATCGTGGCATAGTCGAAGCCTGTGGTGCCGGAGACAAATATCCAGTCCCCATCCACCACGGCGCGGGAATAGCCGATGGAATGCTCGAACGGAGAACCGGATGAGATGAGCCTGCGCATGGGTCTATTTAGCCGCTGATCCGCCGGGCGCGCAATCCAAGCCACAGCGGCACCGGCAATGTGACCAGCAGAAACGCCGCGACCAGCGGGAAGGCGGCCTGGATGCCGATGTCCTGCACATCGGACCATAGCCGCACCGGCATCCCGGCCGGGAAATAGGCGATGATCAGCACAATACCGAACTCGCCCAGTGCCCGCACCCAGCACAGCGCCAGCGCCGCCGCCAGGCCGCGCCGGGCCAGCGGCAACGTAATCCGGAAGAACACCCGCAGCGGGCCATCCCCCAGCGTGCGCGCGATCTGCTCGAATTCCTCCGGCACGTTGGCCAGAGCCGCCCGCGCGGCGATGATATAGGTGGGCAGCGCGGCATAAACCGCCGCCAGCACAAACGCCGCCGGGCTGTTGGTGAGCACAAGGCCGATATGGCCAAACGCGCCGCCCACCGTGCTGGCCGGGCCATAGAACGTAGCCAGCAGAATCCCCAGCGCCAGTGTCGGCATCAGCATCGGCAGCAGCACCAGCGCCTCAGCCAGTGCGCTGGCACGCCCGCGCGCCCGCGCGAGGTACAACGCCAGCGGCGTGCCCAGCAGCATGATGATCACCACCGCCATCGCGCCGCCCAGCAGGGAGGTGAGAATCGCCCGCACATCGCCCGCGTCCAGCGCGCCCAGCCGCCAACTGCCACCGCTCAGCAGCGCCAGCAGCGGGGCAGACAAAAACGCCAGAACGCCGCCCAGAAACAGCCGCCGCAGCGTTCTCACAAACTATTGCCCACACCGGGGCCATAGCCATAGTGCGCGAGAATTTTTTGCCCCTGCGGGCCGGATAAAAACGCGAGGAAAGCCCGCGCCGCCTGCGGGTTGGGGGCATTCTTCAGCACCTGCGCATAAAACACCAGCGGGCTGGGATGCAGGGTGCGGCGCACGCCGTGCAGGGTGAGGCTCAGGCTCGCCTGGCGATAGGCAGCCTTAAATCCCGGCGTGCTGAGGTTGATCTGCGGCGGCAGGTTTATATAGGGCAGATGCTGCGAAATGACGGCACTTTTATAGCTCAGCGTGGCGTCGATCTGGCCATCCTGCAGGCGGGCCAGCAGCGAGGGCTCGGCAAAAATCTCCGCCGGGTTGCGCGCTTCACCCGCCACCCGGGCCACGAACCCCGGCAATTTATAATAGGCCTGCGCCAGTTGCAGGGTATAGAGGACATATTGCCCCTGCGGATCGACCGCAGGGTCCGTCCGGCCAAAGCGCAGCGCGGGGTTGGCCAGAATTCTCGTCCAACCACCATTTTTCACAGATGCAAAAGCCGCCGCGAAGCGTGATTTCGGCGAATACGCCAGCACCATGGCGGTGCTGGCCACCGGCACGGCAGGCCCGGCGAATCCCGCCCGCTCCACCAGCCTGGCGGGCGCCGCGGAGACCGAGACAAACACATCCGGGACCATGGTTTTGGCCACGATCAGATGCGCGATTCCCATCGCCGCCTCGCCGATGCCATGGAACTGTGTGCCGGAGGCCGCAGCGAAGGCTGGGCCAATGCCACGGTCCATCACCGCACCCATGGAGCCGGCATAGGCCACCGTGACGCTGCCCCCGGCCCAGGCCGAGGAGTACAGGCCGATGACTCCGGCCATCGCCAGACTGAGGATTTTCAACATTACCGCCCTCCAATATGTTTACTCGGCGATATCGCTATACGGTTATATCGTCAACCGCACCAGCCTGTGCTTGGATGAATTGATGCAAACACCCCTCCCAAATGGCGGGCTGCGCCTCCAGCTCCGGCTGCGGCATGGCACTAAGTTGGTGATGGGCCCGGGGCGGGCGGATCTGCTCATGCATATCGCCGCCACCGGCTCCATCGCCGCGGCGGGCCGCGAGATGAGCATGAGCTACAAGCGCGCCTGGACGCTGGTGGAGGAGATGAACGCGCATTTCAACCCGCCGCTCGTGGAGGCGGTAAAGGGTGGCGTGGGCGGCGGCGGCGCGCGCCTCAGCGCCCAGGGCCAGGCGGTGCTGGCGGCGTATCGCGCGCTGGAGGCGGCGACACGCACGGCAGGTGAGACATTTTTGGCGCAGATTGAGGCCGCTTTGCAGGTTCCGCCGGACCCCGATTAGCGCTAGGGTGCAGCCAGATGATGAGCGACCTGCCCAATATTCTCACCTTATCGCGGATCGGCGCGATTCCGCTGCTCGTGCTGCTGGTGGCCATCGGCGCGCCCTGGGCGGAGCTTACGGCGGCGGCCTTGTTCGCCATCGCCGCAATCACCGACTATCTGGACGGCAGGCTGGCGCGCGAGATGCTCCAACTCTCCGACTTCGGCCGGATGCTGGACCCGATCGCGGATAAATTGTTGGTGGGTGCCACGCTGATGGCATTGGTCGGGTTCGGGCATCTGCCCGGCTGGGGCATCTATCCGGCGATCGTGATCATGCTGCGCGAGATCCTGGTCAGCGGCCTGCGCGAATATCTGGCCGAGATCCGCGTCGGGCTGCCGGTGACGCGCCTCGCGAAATGGAAGACCGGTGTGCAGATGACCGCGCTGGGGCTTTTGCTGCTGGGCGCTGGCGGTGCCCGCATACTTGGGCTGGGCCTGCTGCCCATGGCTTGGATCGGCGGCACGCTGCTCTGGCTGGCAGCGGTGCTGACGCTCGCCACCGGCTGGGACTATCTGAACGCCGGGCTGCGCCATGTGAGCGCGCCGCGCCCAACACGCTGAGCGCCGCGATGCAAGCGCTGGGCATCGTCGGCTGGTCCGGCAGCGGCAAAACGAGCCTGCTGACCGCGCTGATCCCGATATTCCGGCGCGCCGGATTGCGGGTCTCAAGCATCAAACATGCGCACCATAGCCTCGCCTTCGATACGCCGGGCAAGGACAGCTTCCGCCATGCGCAGGCCGGAGCGGAGGAGGTTATCCTGATGTCAGATGGCGGGTTTGCGTTATTCTCCGGGCAGCGCGAGGCCAGGCTGGAGCAATTGCTGGGCCGCCTGGCGCCGGTGGATCTCGTCCTGGTGGAGGGATTCAAGAACGCCGCCATCCCGAAGCTCGAGGTCCACCGGCCCAGCCTCGGCCATGCGCCGCTTTGGCCGCAGATGGACATGCTGGCCGTGGCGAGCGATGTCTCCCTGCCAGGCTGCCCGCTGCCGGTGCTGCCCTTGCAGGCACCCGGCAAGATCGCCGATTTTCTTGGGCGCGCGCTTGGCCTAGATAACCCAAAAAACATCGAGAGGTTTTGAGTTTGCGCTATGTGATGGCCCTCGGGCTGATGCTGATATTATCCGGCTGCGTGAATGAGCGGCATTTCGCCGCCGACACGTTATGGCCATTCGGCAACCCGAACGCGCCACCTGCCCAGAGCGAGAACGCGCAGCGCGCGCTGGGTAAAACGCCCACCGTCACGCCGATCGCCCCGCAGGCGGGCGATGTCTGGCCGGGGCCGGTGCGGCCGACGCCTACACTGGGGCAGATTCAGCAAGACGCAAACCTGCCCCTCGGCCAGGCCTATCTGCCGTCCCTGCCCTCACCCTACCCGCCGGGGCAAGGCCCGGGCGCGGACTCTTCGGCCTCCGTACCGGTCTCCGGCGGCTCGCTCTATTCAGTGCCGCCCGGCGCCTCACCCAGGGTGTTGGGCCCGGCCAATAATGACTAACTCCGTGCATATTCTCTATTTCGCTTGGCTGCGCGAGAAGATCGGCACGACGGACGAGGCGTTGGCCGTGCCGGATGACGTGGCCAGCGTGCGCGACCTCATGGCCTGGCTGGCGCGGCGCAGCCCTGGCCACGCCGCGGCGTTTGAGAATGCCGCCTGCGTGCGCTGCGCGATCGACCAGGATTTTGTGAGCGCGGATGCCGCTATCGCCAGCGCGCGGGAGATCGCCTTTTTCCCGCCCGTCACCGGCGGTTAGCATGCTCCGCGTGCGGGTACAGACCGAGGATTTCAATGTCGGTGTGGAATTGGCCCGGCTGGGAGATACCAGCGCGGGTGGCATCGCGAGTTTCATCGGGCTGGTGCGCGCGGGTGAGCCACCCGCCCGGCGCGTGGTCGCGCTGACACTCGAGCACTACCCCGCCATGACCCAAAAAGCCCTGGAGCGGATCGCCGGGGAGGCGCAATCGCGCTGGCCACTCAGCGGCTGCATCATCATCCACCGCGCCGGCCGGTTGCTCGCAGGCGAGCAGATCGTGCTGGCCGCCGCCGCCAGCCCGCACCGCGCCGCCGCCTTGCAGGCCGTGGCCTTCCTCATGGATTGGCTGAAGACCAGCGCGCCGTTCTGGAAGCTGGAAGAATTCGCGGACGGCGGGCGCGCCTGGGTCGCAGCCCGGGCGGAAGACACGACAGCGCAGTCCGCCTGGACGCGCTAATTGCCGCCGGCCTTGCCCGCATGGCGCGCTCCGCTATAGAGCGCGCATGGACCTTAAAGATCATATTCGCGGCATCCCGGATTTCCCCAAGCCTGGGATTTTATTCTACGATATTTCGACCCTCCTGCGCCATGCCGATGCCTGGCAGGTGGCGCTGGGGCGGCTCAGCAACCGGGTGCGCGCCTATCATCCCACCGTGCTGGCCGGTGTCGAGAGCCGTGGCTTTTTGCTCGCCGCACCGCTGGCACTGAAGCTGGGCTGTGGCTTCATCATGCTGCGCAAACGCGGAAAACTGCCCGGTCCAACCGTCGGGCTCGATTATGCGCTGGAGTATGGTACGGATCGGATCGAGATTCAGGCGGATGCGCTCGAGCCCGGTGCGCGGGTCGTGGTGGTAGACGACCTGCTGGCGACCGGCGGGACCATGGCTGCGGGCATCAGGCTGTTGCAGAATGTCGGGGCCGAGGTGGTGGCCGCCGCAGCGTTGATCGAGCTGACATTCCTGCATGGGCGTGAGCGGCTGGATGTGCCATTTGAGGCGCTGGTGCACTACGACGACTAACCCAAGCCGCTTGCAGGCAGAGAAGGAGGATAACCCATGAAACGCCGGCAGATCATGCGCGGGTTGGCGGCAGCGCCGCTCTCCGCTCTGGCGCGCCAGGCGCGGGCGGACATGGGGGGCGCGGTTACGCTCATCGTGGGCGGGCCGCAGGGCGCGCAGACCAGTCGCTGGGGCAGCGCCTGCGCATTGGCACTGGCGGCGGCTTTTCCAGGCGGGCCCAACGTGCTGGCTGAACCCCTCGGCGGGCTGGACGGCGTGACCGGCGCAAATTGGCTCGATGTGCAGGTGGTACCGGACGGAAAAACCGCCGCCATCTTGCCCGGCGCAGCGCTCATCGCCTGGCTCACCGGGGATTCCCGCGTGCATTTCAACCCGACACGCTGGGTGCCGGTGCTGGCCGGTGGCTGCTCGGGCGTGTTGATGGTGCGCGCCGCCAAGCCAGGTGCCCCCAGCTTACAAAGCCTGCAAGCCATGGCACCGCTGCGTCTCGCCGCCAGCCAGCCGCAGAGCAACGACCTCGTCGCCTTGCTGGCGCTGGCCCGCCTGGGCGTGCCGACCGCGCCGCTTTTCGGCCTGCATTCGGCCGCCACCAAAACCCGCGCCTTCATCGCGGGGGAGGTGGACGCGGTGTTCCTCTCCGGTGAGAATGTGCCCGCCGACATGGCCCCGCTCACCGCCAGCGGCGCGATGCCGGTGTTCAGCCTTGGCGTCCAGTCACCCAGTGGCGCGGTGGGGCCCGACCCACTGTTTCCTGGCCTGCCAGACGTCGCCAGTTTTGGCGGGCCGGTGACGCCCTATCTCGGCGCCGCCTGCCAGGCCGCCGCCGCCGCCGCCCGGCTGGATTTTCTGCTCGTGTTGCCCAAACTCACAGACCCCGACGCCGTGGCCCAATGGCGCCAAGCGGCAACCTTGGCCACCACCAGCCCGGGGCTGCGCGCTGCAGCCAGCGCGAGCTGGGTTAGCCTGCAATCCCCGCCGGTACTGGGCGCGGCGCTAGGCGCGCTAAAACTCCAGCCGGGTGACCAGAGCGATCTACAGGCGTTCCTCACCAAAAACTTTGGCTGGCAACCCGGCTGATTTGGCGAAGCCCGCAAAAACCTTCGTCTGCTCGGCCTGCGGCAGCGTCTTCCCCAAATGGGCCGGGCGCTGCGAGGCCTGCGGTGCCTGGAACACGCTGGAGGAACAGGCACCCCGCCCAGCGCTGCCCGGCGGCATGAAGGCTGGCGCCGTCACGCGCGGAAAGATCGAATTTGTCGGCCTGGCCGGCATCTCACCGCCACCGCCGCGCATTCCCACCACCATCGCCGAGTTCGACCGTGTGCTGGGCGGCGGGCTGGTCCCGGCATCGGTGGTGCTGGTCGGTGGCGACCCCGGCATTGGCAAATCCACCCTGTTGTTGCAGGCGGGTGCGGCGCTCGGCCAGTCGGCGCGCCGCGTACTGTATATCTCGGGCGAGGAGTCGGTGGACCAGATCCGGATGCGCGCCGCCCGGCTCGGCCTCACCAGCGCGCCGATGCACCTCGCCGCGGCCACCCAGCTCGGCGATATCCTGGCCAGCTTCGCGCAGTTTCCGGATGCCGCGCTAGTGGTGATCGACTCCATCCAGACCATGTGGACCGACGGCGTGGATTCCGCCCCCGGCAGCGTGACGCAGGTACGCGCGGCGGCCTTCGAGCTGATCCGCGCCGCCAAGACCCAGGGCTTCGCGCTCATGCTGGTCGGCCATGTGACAAAGGAGGGCAACCTCGCCGGACCACGCGTGCTGGAGCACATGGTCGATGTCGTGCTGCATTTTGAGGGCGACCGCGGCCATCAGTTTCGCATCCTGCGCGGGGTGAAAAACCGCTTCGGCGCAACCGACGAGATCGGCGTATTCGAGATGACCGGCGCCGGGCTGGCGCAGGTGGCCAATCCTTCGGCGCTGTTCCTGGCCGAGCGGCGGGGCAATGTCTCGGGCAGCGCGGTGTTCGCCGGGCTGGAGGGCTCACGCCCGGTGCTGGTCGAGATTCAGGCGCTGCTCGCCCCCAACCCCGGCGGCTCGCCCCGGCGCTCGGTCATTGGCTGGGACTCCGGGCGGCTCTCCATGTTGCTTGCGGTGCTGGAGACCCGCTGCGGCCTCAAGCTCGCGATGAACGATGTGTATCTGAACGTCGCGGGCGGCCTACGGGTGAGCGAACCGGCAGCCGACCTCGCTGTGGCCGCGGCGCTCATCTCGGCCGCCGCCGACATCCCGACCGACCCCGCCATGGTGTTTTTTGGTGAGGTCGGCCTCTCGGGCGAGCTGCGCCAGGTGGCGCAAGCGGAACTGCGCCTGAAGGAGGCCGCCAAGCTCGGTTTCAGCCAGGCCGCCAGCCCCAAACGCATCGCCGGCGGTGCGGCGCGTATCGCCGTGCCGGAAAGCCTCAAATTGCTTGAAATCGGGCATCTGACAGACCTTGTTGGCGTAATAACCCAGGGGCTAAAACGCGCCACACAGAACAAGGACCCCAGATGACCTGGATAGACGGCGCGGCGCTGATCATCATCCTACTCTCGGCCATATTCTCGATGGTGCGCGGCTTCGTGCGCGAGATTCTGGCCCTCGTCGCCTGGTTTGGCGCCGGTCTGGCGGCGATAAAATTCTATCCCGTGGTGATGCCCGAGATCCTCAGCATTCTGCCCAAGGACCTCAAGCACTTCGCCATTTACGGCGCGATGGCGACAGTGTTCATCATCGTGCTCATCGTACTCAGCCTGCTCAGCACGCTGATCAGCGGGCTGGTGCGGAATTCAGCGCTCTCCGGCGTGGACCGCAGCCTCGGCTTCGTTTTCGGCGCGGTGCGCGGGGCCGTGCTCATATGCCTCGCCTATGTGGCACTCTCCATCGGCGTGGCCCAGGCGCAATGGCCCGCACCGGTGGTCAATGCGCGCTTCCTGCCGCTCGCCCAGCAGGGCGCCGCCGCGCTGGTCAATCTGCTGCCCAAAAACTACCGCCCGAAGGTGGACAGCCTGCCCGGCCCCAAGGCAACGCCGCCGCCCGGCAGCCCGACCCCCACGTAGAGTAGCCATGCACACCCTATTCTCGACATTGAACTGTCATATGTTTAGGGGAAGCCTGAAATCTGCGCTTCACGGAGGTAATCATGATCGATGATGACAGGCCTCACGAGGAATGTGGCGTCTTCGGCGCATGGAATGTCACGGACGCTGCGGCCATCACCGCGCTCGGGCTGCACGCTTTGCAGCATCGCGGACAGGAGGCCACGGGTATCGTCACGCATGACGGCGTGCGCTTCCATTCCCACAAGGGCCTGGGCCTGGTCGGCGATAATTACGGCGATGCCAAGATCATGGCGGGCCTGCCCGGCACGCGGGCGATCGGCCATAACCGCTACGCCACCACCGGGGAGACCGTGCTGCGCAATGTGCAGCCGCTGTTCGCTGAATTCGAGTTCGGCGGCTTTGCCGTCGGCCATAACGGCAACCTCACCAACGCCCACACGCTGCGCAAGGCGCTGACGCGGCGCGGCTGCCTGTTCCAGAGCACCATGGACTCGGAGGTGTTCGTCCATCTCATCGCCACCAGCCTTTACGCCAATGTGGTGGACCGGCTGATCGATGCGATCAAACAGGTGGTCGGTGCCTATTCCCTCGTGGCGCTCAGCCATGAGCAGTTGATCGGCGTGCGCGACCCATTGGGCGTGCGCCCGCTCATCCTGGGCCGGTTGAGCGGCGCGGATGGCAAGCCCGGCTGGGTCCTGGCCTCCGAGACCTGCGCGCTGGACATCGTGGGCGCTGAGTTCATCCGCGATGTCGACCCCGGCGAGATCGTGCTGATCGATGATTCCGGCGTCCACAGCATCAAGCCCTTCGCCGTGCAGAGCCCGCGCTTCTGCGTGTTCGAATATATCTACTTCGCCAGGCCGGATTCGGTGATGGAGGGCACGTCCGTCTATGCCGCGCGCAAGCTCATCGGCGCGCAACTCGCGCGGGAGGCACCCACCACGGCGGATGTCGTGGTCCCGGTGCCCGATTCCGGCGTGCCCGCCGCCATGGGCTTTGCCGAGGCCAGCGGCATCGCCTTCGAGCTTGGCATCATCCGCAACCATTATGTCGGGCGTACCTTCATCGAGCCGACCGACCAGATCCGCCATCTCGGCGTGCGGCTCAAACATTCCGCCAACCGCGCGATCCTGCATGGCAAACGGGTGGTGCTCGTGGATGATTCCATCGTGCGCGGCACCACGAGCCAGAAGATCGTCGAGATGGTCCGCGCCGCCGGCGCCGCGGAGGTGCATATGCGCATCGCCGGGCCACCCACCACGCATTCCTGTTTCTACGGGATCGACACGCCCGAGCGCAGCAAGCTGCTCGCCGCCCGCAACGACATCGCGGCGATGACAAAACTCATCGGCGTGGACAGCCTAGCGTTCATCTCGATCGACGGGCTGTACCGCGCCCTTGGCCGGCCCGGCCGGGATGAAAAAACCCCCGCCTTCTGCGATGCCTGCTTCACCGGGGACTACCCGATCTCGCTGGTCGACCATCAGGAGCCGCGCGACGCGCAGCTCAGCCTCCTCGCGGAGCTGGCCTGACATGGCCTATCTCTGGGTCGCCATCGGCGGCGCTCTGGGCACCATGGCGCGGTTCTGGCTGGCCAATACCATGGCGGTGCTCACCGGCGCGGAGTTTCCCTGGGGCACGCTCATCATCAACATCCTCGGCTCGTTCGTGATCAGTTTTTTCGGGATGCTCACGGGCACGGCGCCGCGTTTCGCGGTCTCCTACGACACGCGGGTGTTCGTCACTGTCGGGCTGTGCGGCGGTTTTACCACTTTTTCATCCTTCAGCCTGCAAACGATAGAACTGCTGCGCACCGGCCAGGCCGGGCGGGCGGGCATCTACATCGCCGCCTCGGTGATTCTCTGCCTGGCTGCCTGCGCGCTGGGTTTCTGGCTCGCTACCGTGCTAGGCAACCATACGGGCGGCTCCCGGCCTGCTCTCTGAGCACTAAACGCTAACTCTCTGATAAATAACGCCTCGCTGCGTCATCGTTGTGTCATTTAGGCAACAGGATTGCTGCAAAGCGATAAAAGCGCCGGTTTTGACTGGCCCTGAACATGGCTTGGCATGTAGATTGCCAATTCGTTACCGTGGGATGGCGTCAAGTCGGGCCTCTGGCCCTGACGGATGGTTTCTCAGGTTACGTTTTAGGCATTCACGCGCAAGATCTGCGCATTCAGGAGGCAGAATGATTACGATCCGTCGGCAACTTTTGGGACTGGGCTTTGTGGCCGCGTCCTCCATACTGGCCATTCACGCGGCCCAGGCCATGAGCGGCCCCTCGGCAGTGCAGATCGACGGTGGCCCGCTCGGCTCGCTGCAGATCAGCGGTGGCGTCGACGGCTATGGCTATTACCAGAGCGGCACCGGACACGCGGACTTCGCCGGCACCAATGTCATCGGTGACAATACATCTAACTTTGGCACCAGCACGAACTCGAATGGCGCCAACATCGGCAGCGCCCTGATGGAAGTGCAGAAGACCACCGGCCAGCTCCAGTTCACCATCGAGGTAGGCTCCAACGGCGGCACGCAGTCGCTCGGCACCTCGGTCTCCGGCCAGACCTCCATCTCCCTGCTGCAAACCGGGCCGTTATATCTCGGCTATGTCACGCTGGCCCCCACCGCAGCGCCAGGCCTGACGATCTCCGCCGGTGTGCTTACCTCGCTCGAGGGCTATGAATCCGGTGTGGACTGGAACAACGCAAACCAGCTCACCACCGCACTCTTCTATGTTGAGAATGCCAACGCCCGTGGCGTCGAGGCCGCCTACAGCACCGGCCCATTCACCGGCACGCTGGAATTCGGTGACGGCTACGACAACGGCGTGTTCAACTATCTGCAGGGCCTGTTCAGCTACACCATCAACGCCACCAACACCGCCAATGTGTATTTTTCCGCGAACCTTGGCACCACCGGCCCATTCACCGCCTCCTACGCCGGCGATTCGCCGATCTACGCGAACTCCAACATGATCGGCGCCTACTACAGCTACACGATGGGCAATCTGAACCTGGTGCCTGAGGTGCAGTACCAGTACACCAAGGCACGCTCGATCCTGGGCGTGAGCAAGCCGACGAGCAATTTCGGCGCGGCGCTGTTCGCGGATTATTCCTTCGGCACCTCGCCCTACTCCATCGGCGCGTGGGGTGAGTACTTCGATTCCCACGCTGGCGCGGCGACTGCCTCCGCCAATGGTGCCAACAACAGCTTCACCTGGTTCGTCGGGCCGAATGCCGAAGCCGTCGGCGTCTCCGTCTCGCCAACCTGGCAGTACAAGGACCTCTTCTCCCGCGTGGACGCCGGATATTTGTACCTGCTCAACAACAAGGCCTATGGCAGCACCTATGGCTATGGCAACAGCGGCGGCGGCCGCGGGGACTTCACCGGCGAGCTCGAAGCCGGCGTGCTGTTCTAAACCGTCAGCTACAACGTCAAATCTGGCCGGACCCTCGGGTCCGGCCATTTTTTTTGAGGCTTGTATCCGGCGGCACTGCCCAAAAGTTAAATCCGCAAAAATACCCAACCTGGCATTTGATTGGCCTGGAAACCTCCCTATATCGGCTTTTTGGGGCCATTCCAGGCGGCGAGGAACAGCGCGATTGTGACGCAAAGCACTGAGCAGGGTGTGCCACTAGAGCAATATTCATCTAACTTGAACCGCCGGTTCAAATTAGATGAATGAAATTGCTCGTCAAAATATGATGAGCGTGTTTTTCATCAAATGAAAAACACGCTCACGCGCGTGAGAGCCGAATGCGGGGACCTGCCCTTTGTCATCAAGCGGGACGGCACATGGCTGTGTCGTGGCAGCCCGATCAACCGCAAGCCGATGGTCTGCCTGTTCGCCACCGTATTGCAGCGCGAGGCGGATGGCTCCTACGCGCTGGAGACTCCCGCCGAGCACGGCAAAATCCAGGTCGAGGACGTGCCCTTCATCGCCGTGGAGCTGGAATGGTCAGGCCATGGCAACCAGCAGAGCCTGTGCTTCCGCACCAACACCGACCAATGCGTCACCGCGGGGCGTGAACACCCCATCCGCATCCGCCATGATTTGCTGAATTGCGAGCCGACGCCCTATCTTCATATCCGTGATGGCAAAGGACAATTCCCCCTGGAGGCGCGGATCAACCGCGCCACCTATTATGAGCTGGTCGCCCTGGCCGAGCCCGGCTCGTTGCAGGGCCGCAGCGTCCTGGGCGTGTGGAGCGAGGGGGTATTTTTCTCACTGGGAGACCTGCCAGCCGGGCGCGAGGAGCAATAGCCACGGTGTAAGCGATGAATGAGGCGGCGTTGCGCCAGCGTTTCCAGCCGCACATGGCGCGCCGGCCGCTGGATGCAGGCGGCCATCGGCCTGCCGCCGTGCTGGTGGCGCTGGAGCCCGGGCGCGGGGTATGGCTCACCCGCCGCAGCGCCGATCTGCATAACCACGCTGGCCAGGTCGCCCTGCCCGGCGGCAAGATCGAAGCCTCCGATGCCGGGGTGGAGGCCGCCGCCCTGCGGGAAGCCGCCGAGGAGATCGGGCTCGATACCGCGGGCGTTGAGATCATCGGGCGGCTGGGTGATTTCATCGTCGGGACCGGTTTCCACATCTCGCCCGTGGTCGCACTCGTGCCCAGAGGCGTCGCCCTCAGGCCCAACCCGGGCGAGGTACAGGCGATCTTCTGCCTGCCCTTCGCAACGCTGCTGGACCCAGCCCAGCCGGCCCGGCGGCGCGCCTATTGGCGTGGGCATCATTCGGAGTTCTGGGTCTGGCCGCATGAGCAGCATATCGTCTGGGGGGCGACCGCCAGCATCCTCCATATGCTGGCCCAACAGTTGCGGAAATCACCTTGAGTGAGTCCCCCGCCCTGGCGCGATTATGGGAGGCGCTGCCCACGGCGCGCATGGTCGGCGGCGCCGTGCGGGACCGCTTGGCCGGGCGGCCCGTGGCGGATATCGATCTCGCGGTCCCGCTGGAGCCAGCACGGATCATCGCCAGCCTCAACGCCGCCGGGCTGCGCGGCCTCCCCACTGGCCTCGCGCATGGCACCATCACCGCTTTGGTGCAGGGCCAGCATTTCGAGATCACCTCGCTACGCCGGGATATCGCAACCGATGGCCGCCACGCGGTCGTCGCCTTCACCGATGACTGGGAGCAGGACGCCAGCCGGCGGGATTTCACCATCAACGCCATGTCCGCAACACGGGATCAGCAGATTTTCGACTATTTCAACGGACAGGCGGACCTGCGCGCCGGGCGCGTGCGCTTCATCGGCGCGGCGCAGGCCAGAATCTCGGAGGATTACCTGCGGATGCTGCGCTTCTTCCGGTTTTTCGCGCGCTATGGGCGCGGCGAACCGGATGCCGAGGCACTCTCCGCCATCCGCGCGCTGCGGGATGGGCTGAACCAGCTCTCAGCCGAGCGTGTCTGGGCAGAGCTGAAGAACATCCTGGCCGCACCTGAGCCGCAGGGCGCGGTGGCGCTGATGCGGGAGACCGGCATTCTGTCAATGATCCGGCCAGGGTTGGATGTCCAGCGCCTGGCGGCGCTGGTGGCGCGCGGCGCACCCGCCGACCCGCTGCTGCGCACGGCTGCCCTGCTGGGCGGCGCTGATATAGCGGAATTCGCCGCGCGCTGGCGGCTGAGCGGCGCTGAACAGGGCACGCTCCAAGGATTCTGCGCGCCCAACCGGCTCACCCCGGATATGGACGATGCCGCCCTGCGCCGCGCCCTGGCAGCGGATGAAGCCGCGATACTCACCGGGCAAAGCTGGCTGGCCGAGAGCACCAGCCCCGGATGGGCGGCGTTGCGCACGCGGCTGCGGGCGATGGCACGCCCGGTGTTTCCGCTGCATGGGCGCGATGTACTGGCGGCGGGAATCCCGCCCGGCCCACGGGTGGGGCAGATTTTACAGGCGGTCCAGCAATGGTGGCTTGAGGGTGGATGCGTGGCGGATGCGCCCACCTGCCGCGCGCGGATCATCCTTGAGAAATCAGACTAAATCGCGATCCGAACGCCCAATTCCACCACGCGGTCGCTGGGAATCTGGAAGAATTCCGTCGCCGGGATCGCATTGCGCGCCATGAACATGAACAGCCAGCGGCGGATGAAACGCAGCTTGGGCACCGAGGCGGCGACCACCGTCTCGCGCCCCACAAAATAGCTGCACTGCATCGGCATGATCGCGATGCCCTGCGCCGCCAGGCGCTCCAGCCCGGCTGGAACATTCGGGCTCTCCATGAAGCCGTAGTGCAGCGTGAGTTTATAGATGCCCGGCGCGGCTTCCTCGACCGTGGCGCGCTGGCCAGGCTCAGCGCGCGGCACATCCAGCGTGCGCACGGTAACAAACAGCACCTGCTCGTGCAGCACCTTGTTGTGCTTGAGGTTATGCAGCAGCGCATTGGGCACGAAATCGAGGTTTCCGGTCATGAACACGGCGGTGCCCGGTATCCGCACGATGCGTGACTGCGGCAGCCGCGCCAGGAAGGAGGCAAGCGGCAGGCTGTCCTGCGTCCAGCGGGACAAAATCAACCCACGTCCCAGCTTCCAGGTCGTCATCAACAGCACGATGCTAAGGCCGATGGCCAGCGGCACCCACCCCCCATCGAATATCTTCAGCGTATTGGACGTGAAAAACGCCAGATCGACGATGCCGAAAAACCCGAATACCGCGATCACAACCGGGCGGGACCAGTTGAACTGTCGGCGGAAAACAACCACCGCCAATATGTTGGTGCATAAAAACGTGCCGGTCACCGCGATGCCATAGGCCCAGGCCAGCGCGTCGCTGGTCTTGAAGGCCAGCACCAGCATGATAACACCCAGCGCCAACATGGCGTTCACCTGCGGCAGATAGATCTGCCCCTCCTCGGTCTCGGAGGTATGGCGCACCTCCATGCGCGGCAGCAGGCCAAGTTGGATACACTGTCGGGACATCGAAAACGCGCCCGAAATCACCGCCTGGCTCGCGATGATGGTGGCGATGGTGGAGAGAACCACCAGCGGCAGTTCCAGCGCGTGCGGCGCCAATTTATAAAACGGATTATCAATGGTGGAAGGATGCGCGATCACCAGCGCGCCCTGGCCGAAATAATTCAGCAGCAGGCTGGGTAACACAAAATAGGTCCATGCGGCGCGGATCGGCCGGCGGCCAAAATGGCTCATGTCGGCATATAATGCCTCCGCGCCGGTGACCGACAACACGACCGCCCCCAACGCAATGAAGGCCAGAAAATGATGGCGCAGGATGAAGCTCACGCCATAGGTCGGGATCAAGGCGTTCAACACAAACGGATGCTGGATGATCTGCACCAGCCCCATCGCACCGATAATCACGAACCATACCGTCATCACCGGGCCAAAGGCGCGGCCGATGCTGGCAGTCCCGCGACTCTGGCTTAAAAACAACACGACGATGACGACGAGCGATAGCGGGTCCACCAGAGGGCCAAGCCCGGGTGAGACGACCTCCAACCCCGATACAGCCGAGAGCACCGAGATCGCCGGGGTGATCATTCCATCGCCAAAAAACAACCCGGCGCCAATGATCCCCACCATCGCCAGGCCGCCGCGCATCTTCTCAGACCCGGCGACGCGCTGCGCCAGCGCCATGAGTGCCAAAATGCCGCCCTCACCATGGTTGTCCGCGCGCATCACGAAGGTGACATATTTCAGCGTGACCGTAATGATCAGCGCCCAGAAGATCAGCGACAGCACGCCGAAAATATCTTCATATTGCAGGCCGGAATTGGTGAAATAGGCGAGGCTCGCCTGCAGGGCATACAGCGGGCTGGTCCCGATGTCGCCATACACGACGCCCAGAACCGCTATCAGCGCGCCGATGCGCAGTCGTTCATTCGGGCCGTGTCGTTGGGGTAGTGCCGCGCTCATGCGGGCGGGTTGGTTGCCATGGCGCAGAGGCTTTAGCCGCTTGGCCCTGGCCCGGCAAGCCAGTGCGGCCGGGTGGTTTCACCCGGCGGGAGTAGGCCTGGGGATCAGGATATAGAGCTGGCCCTGTTGCTGCATCCGCCCGGCGATCGCCTCCGCCGCATGGCCCGCGCCAAAAAACAAATCCGCCGCACCCGCGCCGTGGATCCCCCCGCCGGTGTCCTGCGCGATAGTCAGGCGGTCCAGCGGTGCCTGGGTCAGCGGGTTGGTGGTGGCCACAAATATCGGCATTCCAAGCGGGATCACCGCCGGGTCCACCGCGAGCGAGCGTCCGGCGGTGAGCGGCACGCCCAGCGCCCCCGGCGCGCCCTCGTCATTTGGCAGGTCACCCAGCGGCCTCAAATACACATAGCGCGCATTCTGCTCCATGATCCCACGCGCCCGCCCCGGATGCGCCTTCAGCCAGGCGGAGATGCTCTGAAAACTGACATCGTCGGGTGCGAGATCGCCATCCTGCACCAGAATCCGCCCGATCGGCGTGTAGGGCTGACCGTTCTGGCCATCGAACCCGACCCGCAGCGTATTGCCATCGGGCAATAATATCCGCCCCGAGCCCTGAATCTGAAGCATGAAGGCGTCCACATGGCTATGCACATAGGCCGTCACGGGCGCGGCGCGGTACAGCGCATGTTCATCGATCGCGGCGCGCGGCAGGTTGGCCAGCGCCGGGTCATCGGGCTTGGCATAGAGCGGCACGGTATATTCCCGCTCATAATCCTCCGAGCCGCGATATTCCGGTTCGAAATATCCCGTAATCAGCGCGTCCCCGGCGATCTCATAGGGAATGAAATAGGTCTCGAAATAGGCCTGCGCGGCTGGCGTGTCGCCCGGCGCCACATCCCGCGCGCCATTACAGGCATTCAGCCACAGCCCGGCCTGCCCACCGGTCTGCTGGGCAAAACCCGCACCCCCAAGGCTCTGGTCGGGCGGCATCCTCGCCAGCGCCTTGCAGCTACGCACAAAGGTGGCAAGTGCCGCAGCGGTATCATCATTCGCCCAGCCCGGCAGCGCGCTGAAAGCCACGGGCGTGGCACTCGGCCCACCGGGAAAGGTCTGCACCGGCAGGCTGGGCTGCGGCTGCGCGCAACCGGCCAGAACCAGAATGGGCCAACACCAGCGCCAGCGCATATCTCAGCCGCTGCGCGCGGCGGCCAGCCGCCAGGTCTGGTCCCTGGACTTCAGATTCCGCTCGAAGGTCCATAAATCGACAATCTCGGTCACCGCCTCGGTACCCACCACGGGGTTTCCCGCCGCATCCAATGTCAGGTTCACCTGGTCGGAGGTGAAGCGCACGATCACCGCGGCCTGGTCACCGATCAGCTCCGCATCCTCGATATTGGCCGAGATGATCGACTTGATCTCGGTACGGTGGCGCTCCTTCGCGGCCTCCCGGGCCGTGATGACCGATTCGAACGTGTGATAGACATTCTCGCTCAGCAGCGGCTTCAACGCCGCGCGGTCCCCGGCGGCAAAACCGGTCACGATGATACGGAACGCATTATCCGCGCCAGTGATGAATTTCGGCGGGTCGAAGTTTGGGTCACGATTGACGATCTGCATCAGCCGCTCCCCCAGGGCCGAGCGCGGATCCGGCACGGATCGCATACCCGGCATGGGGCCGGCCTGAGCGTCCAGCACCGGGCCGCCGCCAAAATTCTGCATCTGGCCGGGCGGGAGCGGCGGCTTCTCGAAACCAACACGCCTGCCCAGCACGCTGCGCAGCCGCAGGATCAGAAACACCGCGATACCGGCGAAAATCACCAGAGAGATCGGAAAGTCGCCAATATCCTGCCGTATGTTCAGATTCACGAACCTTCAACCCCGCTGCCAATTCACCCGCCAAACCCGCCACCGCAACTGGACACAGGCACAGCCCGCGCGCTAGTCAGTAGCTTTGAGACATACGTTCATGCGCGTCACCGGGCAACAGCGCCCAGCCTGGAGCATGATTACTTTACATCAATCATGCTCCATTCTTTGTTCAGCGATCCATTTTGGACTCAAGCATTTAATCGGATCACGGGGTGATTCCGTTAAATGCCGTCCGGCTCTAAAGGACCCTCCATGTTTCTGCTACGCCATGGGCAAAGCTATTTTAACCTGCATTTCACGGAGAACCGGGTGGACCCCGGCATCGAGGACCCGGAACTGACCCCGCTTGGCCACGCGCAGGCCAACGCCGCCGCCGCCGCCCTGGCCGGGCAGACAATCACACGGGTCATCATCTCGCCCTACACGCGCGCGCTGCAAACCGCCGCACCCATGTTGCAGGTGCACCCAGTGCAGGTGGATATCATGCAGGAAGTGCGCGAGCGTACCGCCTTCGCCTGCGATGTCGGCTCCCACCCCGAACTGCTGGCCAGCCGCTTCCCCGCGCATGACTTCACGCATCTCCCCGCACGCTGGTGGCATGAGGGCACGGAGACGACAGCGCATACCATCGCCCGCGCCGATGCTTTCCGCAGCCTGATGGCCGGGCGCGCGGACAGCGCCACCACCCTGCTGGTCAGCCATTGGGGATTTATTCTGGCGCTGACCGGAACCTCCCTCACCAACGGCGAAATTCTGGAATATGATCCACAAACCGCCGCGCCGGAGCGGATTCTCTGGCACCCGTAGCGAGGAGTCTCCATGCCTCTACTGGCCGATGATGAGCCCAAAGCCTTCAGCCTCCTGCACGCGCGAAGCACGCAGCCGTTTCTGCTCACGGCCGACCACGCCGGGCGGCTTATCCCCAAATCCCTCGGCACGCTGGGTCTTGGGCCGGAGGATCTCACACGGCATATCGCCTGGGATATCGGGGTCGCCCAGGTGACCAAGAAACTGGCGGCGGCATTGCGCGCCCCCGCGATCCTGCAAGCCTATTCGCGCCTCGTGATCGACTGCAACCGCCCACCCGAGGTGCCGAGCGCCTTCCCCGCAATCAGCGAAGCCACCAAAATCCCAGGCAATGCAGGCCTGGACGACGCCGCAAAACTGGCGCGCCAGAATGCAATCTTCGACCCCTACCATGAGGCGATCACGAAGGCGCTCAACCGCCGCGCCGCCCAACCACCCTTATACATTGCGATGCATAGTTTCACACCCGTGTATCTGGGCAAGCAACGCCCGATGCATGTCGCCGTGCTCTACCATCGCAGCCCACGCGCCTCGAAGCTCCTGGCGGACCTGCTGCGCCGCGAGCCCGGCCTGGTGGTGGCCGAGAACGATCCCTACCAGATGAGTGATGAGAGCGACTACAGCGTGCCGGTCCACGCCGAGCGCCGGGGCCTGGATTATCTGGAAATCGAAATCCGCCAGGACTTCATCGCCGATGCGCCCGGCCAGAAGGAGTGGGCCGCGCGGCTCGCCCGGCTGCTGCCTGAAGTGCAGAGCCAGCTCGCACAAAGCACATCACCGGCCTGACCCCATGAGCAAAACCTCCCCGCCGGCGCGGCGCGCTAAAAAATCCATCGGCGCGTCTGAACTCAGCGTCACCGGCTTCCTGGACCGCATCGACACCGCCGGTGTCGGCGGCTGGGTGGTCGATTTCGCCAACCCTGGCCAGCCCCAGCGCATCCGCATCCTGATCGACAGCGTCGTCGTCGACGTCCTCACCTGCGACCTCCAGCGCGACGACACAGCACTGTTGAAGCTGCCCGGCAACCGTATCGGGTTCTATTACAACATCCCGGCGCGCTATCATGACGGCCTGCGCCACGTCATCAGCTTCGCCACACTCGGCGCAGTGCCCATCAACATGGCCTCACGCTCCGGCACCATGGCCGGGCTGCATTTCTGCCTGCAAAAGCCTCTCCGCGTGGAGGGAATGGTCGACGGAATGATCGACGGGCTCATCCAGGGCTGGGCGCTGAATGTCGATGACCACGCCCAAACCAGGCTGGGCGGCGTGCGGATTCTGGTCACCTGCGGCGATGAGCCGGTGGCGGAGCTGCTGGCCGACCAATATCGCGCGGACGTGGCGCTGGCCGTCGCGTGCGATGCCGCCTGCGGCTTCAACTTCGCCCCGGCACCGGAGCTGCGTACAGGTCGGCGCACACAGTTCCGGTTTTTTGCCATGCCCGCGCACCAGGAGCTGCAAGGCAGCCCGTTGGAACTCACCCACCCGGAGGATGAGGCGCGCGAGCGGCTCGTCGCCCTCACCGCGCGGGCCGATGAATTATTCACCTTCGCCTACCATCTGCGCCGCGAATTGCAGGCCGCATTGCCGCGCGAGCGCTATCTGCTGAGCGACTATGCCCGCTGGGCGAAACAATCCCTGCCCCTGGCGGCGCCCCGCGCGGTAGCGCGCGCGCTATGGCGCATTGCCACCAAGCAACCCGGTCGTGTCCATCATCATGCCGGTCTACCGCCCGGCGATCGGCGATTTTCTGACCGCGGTGGATTCGGTGCGCGCCCAGAGCTACCCCCACTGGGAGCTGCTGATGGTGGATGATGGCAGCGGCCAGGCCGACCTCACCGGTATCATGGCAGAGCTGGCCGGGGCCGATGCACGGATCAGGCATATCGGCTTCCGAAAAAACCGGGGAATCGCGCTGGCGAGCAACGCCGCGCTCAAATCCGCCAGCGGTGAATTCATCGCGTTTCTGGACCATGACGATGCGCTGGAACCGGCGGCATTGGAGGTAATGCTGCGCGCAAAAGCCGCCACCGGCGCCCGGCTGCTTTATTCCGATGAAGATAAAATCTCGGCTTCAGGCGCGCTGAGCGAGCCGCATTTCAAGCCGGATTTCAACGCGCGGCTGCTGCTGGAGGTCAATTATATCTGCCATTTCGTGCTGCTGGAGGCGAGCCTGCTGCTCCAGTTGGGCGGCCTGGCAAAAGGTTACGACGGCGCGCAGGACCATGAGCTGCTGCTCCGCGCGAGTGAGATTTTAACCCCGCAACAAATCCACCATGTGCCCGAGATCCTCTACCACTGGCGCAAGACGGCAAGCTCCACCGCCGCTGCGGGCAGCGCGGCCAAGCCCCAGGCCGCCGCCGCCGGGGTGGCTGCTGTGTCGGCGCACCTCGCCCGCCGCGCGCTGCCCGCCCGCGTCTCGTCACGTGGCGGGCTCACCTGCTACCGGGTGGACTGGCAACCCATTGCGGCCCAAAAAGTCGGCGTCTCGATTCTCGTGCCATTCCGTGATCATGTCGAAATGACCTCGCAATGCATCAAGGCCATCCGCCAGCACACGCGCGATATGGAATATGAGATCATCCTGCTGGATAACTGGTCCACCACCGCCGAGGCTGAGGCGTTCACCACCGCCCAGGCGAACCTGCCCAACACGCAAGTGCTGAAAATTCCAGAGCCGTTTAATTTCTCACGGCTTAATAATCTCGGCGCGCAGGCGGCAAAGCATCCTTTTATGCTGTTCCTCAATAATGACGTGATCGTGAGCGACCCCGCCTGGCTACGCACGATGCTGAATGAATGCGTGGTCAACCCGCGCGTGGGCGCGGTCGGCGCGAAACTGCTCTACCCCGAGGGCACGGTGCAGCACGCAGGCGTCGTGCTGGGCGTGGGCGGCGTGGCGGACCATGGGTTCAGGGGCATTCCCGGCGGCGCGCCCGGCTATGTCATGCGCGCGATGTTGGCGCAGCAGATCTCCGCCGTCACTGCCGCCTGCATGTTGGTCCGTAAATCCGCGTTCAATGAAGTCGGCGGGTTCGATGCCTCGGAACTCAGCGTCGCCTTCAACGATGTCGATCTGTGCGTAAAGCTCGCCGGTGCCGGCTGGCAAATTGTTTACACGCCGGACGTCGTGGCCGAGCACCGCGAGAGCCATAGTCGTGGCGATGATTTCAACGATCGAAAAATCGCTCGCTTCATGCTGGAGAACGAGGTGATGCGCACCCGGCATGCCGCCGTGCTGCCGCACGATCCGTTCTACAATCCGCATTTCTCGCGCGAGGGCGGGGTGTATCGAGAGCTACGGGTGCTCGCACCCGAAGACCTTATGCCGTTCGTTCCGCCGCGCTGAGTTTTTAGAGTGCTTTGCGTTATGACGCACGCACTCTAAGTTTTTTTGGCGAGCAATTTCATGTATACCCCGCTCAGGTCAGAATTCGGTATTTCGTTGGGTTTATGATCCGGAAATTGTCTGTGACCGCATCGCACCATGCATTCCAGTTTTTTGGTACGTCGCTGCGCAGGAAATCCAACATTGCGAT
>JAJZGI010000011.1 GCA_021798575.1 Pseudomonadota bacterium
TAGGATAATTGCGTCCAAAGCATGGAAAAATAGAAAACTTTGCCAAAAACTAAGTAAAAACATGAAGAAAAGCCGATGTATCTCAAAATAGGCCTGATCCAATCAGACTACGCAGAGGTTCCCTAACCCTACCCGCCCACCACATAGGTGCGCAGGCTGTCCACCTCCTGCTGGCTCTGGTCGATCTTGGCCTTCACCACGTCCCCGATGCTCACCAGCCCGGTCAGCCGCCCGGCCTCCAGAATCGGCAGATGCCGGAAATGCCCCTCGGTCATGGTCTCCATCGCCTCGCCCACCGTGGTGTTCGGCGTCGCGGTGACCGGATGCGCCGTCATCAGCTGGTTGGCGGTCATCTCCAGCGTGCCGGCGGCGGCACTCGCCAGGCTCCGCACGATATCGCGCTCGCTCAAAATACCAACCAGACGCCCCTCGTCATCCACCACCAGCACGGCGCCGATCCGCCTGGCCGCCAGCACGGCGATAACCTCACGCACCGAGGCGGAGGGCATAACGGAAACGAACCCGGCTGGCTTGCCCTTCAGAATAGCTTTTAATGTCATGGCGCGATCCCCCTTTTGCCTGAGTATGGGGATGTTGCCGTTGACGATCAATTATATTTTACAGCCTGGCTCAAGAGATCACGATGCCAGTGGCCCATACAGCTCCGGTCGCCGGTCGGCCAGCAGCGGGTCGGCGAGCCGCACCGCGCGGTGGTGCGGCTTTTCCGCCGTGGCGTAGAGCATCTCCTCACCCGCACCGGCGGCCGCGAGCACCGCGCCGTCCGGCCCGCAGATGCTGGAGAGCCCGATATAATCGAGCCCGTCATCCCGTCCGCTATGGTTGGCATAGGCGAGGTACACCTGGTTCTCATAGGCGCGGGCGGGAATCACGAGGCGCGCCACCTGCGTATAGGGCACCATCTGCGCGGTCGGCACCAGGATGATATCCGCCCCCCCGAGCGCCAGCAGCCGCGCGGGCTCGGGGAACTCGATATCATAACAGATGAGCAACCCGATATTCCATCCACCCAGGCTGACGACCGGAAACTCCGAGCCGAGTGCCTTGAACATGGCGCGGTCGAGTGCGCCGAACAGATGCGACTTGCGGTAGTTGAGGAGGATATCGCCCGCCGGGCCGATGAGCACCGCCGAATTGGCGACCTGCTCGGAGAGCCGCTCCGGATAGCCGAACACCAGCGCGATGCGGTGCGCCGCCGCGATCTCCCGCGCCGGGGCCAGCCCATCCTGGCCAAAGGCGTATCTCAGCGCGTTCTCCGGCCCGATATTATAGCCCGAGAGATACATCTCCGGCATCACCAGTATATCCGCGCCCATCGCGGCGGCCTCCGCGGCCTTTCGCGCCATTAGGGCGAAGCCCGCTGCAGGGTCATTGATACGCCCCGGCCCCTGATAGAGCGCGATCTTCATGGCACGTCCCCCGCTAGTGTCAGACATTGAACCGGAACAGCAGCACGTCGCCATCCGCTACCACATAATCCCGGCCCTCGATACGCAGCCGCCCGGCCTCGCGCGCGCCGGCCTCACCTTTGTAGGCGACATAATCCTCATAGGCGGTGGTCTCGCAGGCGATAAACCCGCGCTCGAAATCGCCGTGGATCACGCCCGCCGCACCCGGTGCCCTGGTGCCTTTGCGGATGGTCCAGGCCCGGGTCTCTTTCGGCCCAACGGTAAAATAGGTGATCAGTCCGAGCAGCGCGTAGCCCGCGCGGATCACGCGGTCCAGCCCGCTATCCGTGAGGCCGAGGTCGGCCAGAAAGCCGGGCCGATCCGCCTCGGGCAACTGGCTCACCTCTGCCTCGATGGCAGCGGAGACGATCACATGCGCCGCACCGACTAAACCGGCCATGGCGGCGACCCGCGCGCTCTGCGCATTGCCGGTCGCAGCGGCGGCCTCCTCGACATTGCATACATACAGCACCGGCTTGGCTGTCAGCAGGTTGAGCTGCGCGGCGGCCTGCGCATCGCGCGGCGCAATCGCGGTGCGGGCGGGCCTGCCAGCCTCCAGCGCCGCCAGAATCGGCTCGATCAGCGCCACATCCGCCGCCGCGTTCTTGTCATTGCCCTTGGCTTTTTTCTGTAAAGCGGGCAGGCGCCTGGCCAGGCTCTCCAAATCCGCCAGCATCAGCTCCGTCTCCACGGTCTCGGCATCGCGGATAGGGTCCACGCTGCCCTCCACATGCGTCACATCGTCATCCTCGAAACAGCGCAGCACATGGACGATGGCATCCACCTCGCGGATATTCGCGAGAAACTGATTGCCCAGCCCCTCACCTTTCGATGCGCCGCGCACCAGCCCGGCGATATCCACAAACTCCAGGCTGGTCGGCACGATCTTCGCCGATTTGCCGATGACCGCCAGCGCCTCCATGCGCGCATCCGGCACCGCGACACGGCCGACATTGGGCTCGATGGTGCAGAACGGATAGTTGGCGGCCTGCGCCGCAACCGTGGCGGTCAGCGCATTGAACAGGGTCGATTTGCCGACATTCGGCAGGCCGACGATCCCACAGTTAAACCCCATTTTTCGGCTCCATGTATGACGCCACGCGCGTCATGAATTCTTCGGGCCTCTGCGTCGCCAGCAGCGCCGCCGCATCGGCCACGCCGTCCAGGCAGGGCAGCAGCCAGTCCAGCTCCGCCTTGGCAAAATCCCCCAACACATAGCCGGTCACGCGGTCCTTGTGCCCCGGATGGCCGATGCCCAGGCGCACCCGCCAATAGTCCGGGCTGGCCAGGCAGGCATCGATGCTGCGCAACCCATTATGGCCCGCCGCACCGCCGCCCTTTTTAACCCGGACTTTGCCAGGTGCGAGGTCGAGCTCGTCGTGGAACACGATGACACCATCCAGCGGGATTTTGTAGAATGCCACGGCGGCCTGCACCGCCTCGCCCGACAGGTTCATATAGGTCATCGGTCGCAGCGCCAGAATTTTCAAACCGTCGATGCTGCCCTCGGCGCACAACCCTTTGAACCGCTGCCGCCAGGGCGAGAATCCATGGCGGCGGGCGATCACATCGAGCGCCATGAAGCCGATATTATGCCGGTTCCGCGCCATGCCGGGCTCCGGGTTGCCGAGGCCGACCCAAAGATACATGGCGCGGAGTTAACCTACTTCTTTTTGGCGGCGGGCTTGGCGGCGGGAGCAGCGGCGGCGGGCGCCTTGGCGGGTGCCGCCTTGCCGCCCTTGCCCTTGGCCGGCGCGGCGGCAGCCGCGGCAGCCGCGGCAGCATCCTCAGCCAAAGCCTCGGCCGAGACAGTCGGCGGTGCCACGGTCGCGATCACGAAGTCACGGTCGGAGATCACGGGCCGGGCGTCACCCACGCCGGTGAGGTTATGCCAGCGGATATTGTCGTTGATCTCCAGGGTGGCGAGGTCGGCCTCGAACCGCTCGGGGATATTGTCCGGGTCGCAGGCAACCTCGACCGTGTGGCGCACCACGTTCAGCACGCCGCCACGCTTGATCCCGGGGCAGATGGTGTCGTTCAGGAACACCACGGCGACCGCCACGCGCACGCGCTCGCCCGAGGCGAGGCGCTGGAAATCCACATGCTCCGGCTGGTCGGATACGGGGTGGAACTGCACATCGCGCATCAGCGCGCGGGTGCGCTGCCCATCCAGTGAAATCTCATACAGGCGCGAGCGCCAGCCGCCGCGTTTGAGCTCGCGCAGCACCACGCGCGGGTCCAGCGCGATCAGCGAGGGTTCCTGCTTCGCGCCATAGATCACGGCGGGGACCATCCCCGCACGCCTCGTCGCCCGCGCCACCCCCTTGCCGGCACGCGAACGCGACTCTGCTTCGATCAGTTCGAAATTGGCCATGTACCGCTCCTACAAAAAATAGGGTGCGATCCATCTGAGCTGAAGCATGCTTTTGCTTCAGTTCAGATGGTGAATCGCCCCCTAACTTATTAATAGGGTCTGATTCACGAGCATCATTTAATCGCCGGGGCGATTCACTGATGGTCGATCAGACCCTAGTCGGCCTCCAGGGGTGCCGACTGCGCGCGCTTTACCCGACACGGGTAAAAAACTCAACCAGCCCGGTAGGAAGACTATTTTTCCGAGGGCGATTCACGCTTTCGGTTCGCTCAGGTGAGCGAACCTCAAACGATCGCGCTCGGGCCAAACACCCGGGCAAAAATCGCATCCACCTGCGCCAGATGCGCCTCGGCACGCATCGCGGCATCGATCGCCTCCGTCGGGATACGCCCGGCCACCTCCGGGTCCGCCAGCAAGTTCGCGCGGAAATCCCGTCCACCCGCGCCACCCAGTTGCTCCCAGGTCGCCATCGCGTTGCGCTGGACGATGGCATAGGCTGCCTCGCGGGAAATTCCCGCCCTGGTCAGCGCCAGCAGCACCTCGCCCGAATGCACCACGCCGCCCAGGCTCTCCAGGTTCTCGCGCATCCGCTCCGGATAGATGGTGAGCTTTTCCATCATCCCGGCGAGCCGATGCAGTGCGAAGTCCAGAGTCACGGTCGCATCCGGGCCGATGCCGCGCTCCACGGAGGAATGGCTGATGTCGCGCTCGTGCCACAGCGTCACATTCTCCAGCGCGGGCACCACGGCGGCGCGCACCAGCCGCGCCAGGCCGCAGAGATTCTCCGACAGCACCGGGTTGCGCTTGTGCGGCATGGCCGACGAGCCTTTCTGCCCGGCATGGAAGAACTCCTCCGCCTCACGCACCTCGGAGCGTTGCAAATGCCGTACCTCGGTCGCCAGGCGTTCGACCCCGGCGGCGATCACCCCGAGTGTCGCGAAATACGCCGCATGGCGGTCACGCGGGATCACCTGGGTGGAGACCGGCTCCGCCACCAGCCCGAGTTCTTCGGCGACATACGCCTCCACGCGCGGATCCACATGCGCGAACGTGCCGACAGCGCCCGAGATCGCGCAGGTCGCGATCTCGGCCCGGGCGGCCAGCAGGCGGGTTTTGTTGCGGGCGAACTCGGCATGATGCCCGGCGAGCTTCAGCCCGAAGCTCGTCGGCTCGGCATGGATGCCATGGCTCCGCCCGATGGTCAGCGTGTGCTTGTGCTCCATCGCCCTGGTTTTCAGCGCCGCCAGCACGGCGTCGATATCCGCCAGCAGCAGGTCCGCCGCCTGGGTGAGCTGCACGGCGAGGCAGGTGTCCAGCACATCGCTCGAGGTCAGCCCCTGATGCACGAAGCGGCTCTCCGGGCCGATCGCCTCCGCCAGCCAGGTCAAAAACGCGATGACATCATGGCGCGTCTCCCGCTCGATCGCATCGATGCGCTCGACATCCGCCGGGCCGATCAAAGCCAGTTTGGCATCACCTCGGGTACGGATGGTAACGGCGGCCTGAGCGGGAATAGCGCCGACCCCCGCCATCGCCTCGCAGGCCAGCGCCTCGATCTCGAACCAGATGCGGTACTTGTTTTCCTGGCTCCAGATGTCGGCCATCTGCGGGCGGCTATAGCGGGGGATCATGGTGCGGCTCCTGGAGCGGGGATTTAGAGCAAGGTAGCTTTTGGTTGAATCATTGCTTCGACCAAAAGCGGCCAACTTGCTCGCCAGACAAAGAGTAGAGCATGATTGATGGTAAGCAATCATGCTCTAACCCCGCGTAGCGCCAGGCTCCGGCGTTGACAAGCAGCGCGCGGCCACGCCACTGGGCAACGTGGAAAGCGTCCTCACCCTCGGTCCCATCCTGCTCCAGGTTCTGCTGATCGACCTCGTGCTGGCGGGCGACAATGCCATCGTGATCGGTCTTGCGGTAAACGGGCTGGCGCCGGAGCAGCGCCGCCGCGCCATTCTGGCGGGCGTAATCGGCGCGACCCTCATCCGCATCGGCTTCGCGCTGGTGGCGCTCAAAATGCTGGCGATCATCGGCCTCACCCTGGCCGGGGGTATTTTGCTCCTCTGGGTGGCGTGGAAATCGGCCCGCGAACTGCGCGGGGCAGCGCACGAGACCTCAAGCAGACCTTCCCCCAGCCTACGCCAGGCGATCTGGCGGATCATGCTGGCGGACCTGTCCATGAGCCTGGACAATGTGCTGGCGGTCGCGGGCGCCGCGCGCGCCCACCCGCTCGTGCTGGCCATTGGTCTGTTGGTTTCCGTGGCGCTTATGGGGCTGGCGGCCAGCCTGGTTGCAAAAATTCTGCGCCGCCTGCCTGGCTTGGCCTGGGTTGGGCTCGCCATCGTCCTATATGTAGCGCTCACGATGATCTATGAGGGCAGTGGCCAGGTGTTGCAGCAGATGCATCCTTCATGAAGGCCAATCTCCGCGCCGAGGGGGATCACATCGCCCTGGCCGGCCCGCTCACGGCGCTGGGCATCGGCGGGTTGTGGCGAGACGCCCTGGCCGCCGCCCGCGCGCGGCGCGGCCAGCCGCTCACGCTCGATGTCTCGGACGCGCAAGGCCTGGACAGCACCGGCGCCGCCCTGCTCCTGGCCATGGAGCGTCAGCACGGTGGCCAAATCCTGATAACCGGCGCGGACGCCCGCGCCCTGCACCTGCTGGACCAGCTCCGCGACGCCGCGCGCGATGCACCGCCGCCCGTCAGAGCCGACCGCCGCCGCCGCCGTGGCATCACCGAGACGACCAGAATCCGTGTCGCGTTTTTTGGCGAGACGGTGCTGGCGGTGGTCGGCATCCCCGCCAAGCTGCGCTTCCTGCGCGGCGCGGATTTTTTCCGCCTCGCCGACCGCGCCGGCCTCCAGGCGCTGCCCCTGGTGCTCATGCTGGGCTTCCTCATCGGCATGATCCTGGCCTTCCAATCCGCGATTCCGATGCGCCAGTACGGTGCGGACCTCTATGTGGCCAACCTCGTGGCGCTCTCGCTGTTCCGCGAGCTGGGGCCCCTGCTGGTCGCGGTGATCCTGGCCGGGCGCACTGGATCGGCCTTCGCGGCGGAGCTCGGCACCATGCAGGTGAACGAGGAGATCGCCGCACTCACCACCATGGGGATCGATGTCGAGACCATGCTGGTGCTGCCGCGCATGGCCGCCGCCATGCTGGTGATGCCGGGTCTGGTGGTGGCCATGGATATCGCGGGCCTGCTCGGCATGGCTTTTGTGTTGATGCTGCTGGGTTTTCCGTTCTCCGTCATCGCGCACCAGGTCGCGGCCAACAGCGCCGCGTCGGACTTTCTGCTCGGCCTGTTCAAGGGCATGCTTTTTGCCGCCGCCATCGCGCTCATCGGCTGCCGCGCGGGCCTCACCGCGGGCAACGGCCCGCAAGCGGTGGGCGAGGCCGCGACCTCCGCCGTCGTCGGCGGAATCGTGGTGACGATCCTGCTGGATGGCCTGTTCGCCGTACTGTTCTACCGGCTGGGGATGTGATGCCCATCATCACGGTCGAGGACAGCGCGCAGAAGTTCGGGGACCGTGTGGTCTTCGAGCATGTCAGCTTCACCATCGAGCCCGGCGAGGTCTTTGTCGTCCTGGGTGGCTCCGGCTCGGGCAAATCGACGCTCCTGAAGCAGATGATCGGCCTCCTGCGGCCGACCGCCGGCCGCATCACGGTGGCGGGCCATTGCGTGAATGAGGACGTGACCGAGGTCCGCCGCAGCATCGGCGTGATGTTCCAATCCGGCGCGCTGTTCGGCTCGATGACGCTGCTGGACAACATCACGCTCCCGCTGGCGGTCTTCACGGACCTTCCAGCCTCGGCCAGGGTCGAGGTCGCGCGCATGAAGCTGGCGCTGGTGGGGCTGAGCGATGCCGCCCAGCGCCTGCCCGCCGAGCTCTCGGGCGGCATGATCAAGCGCGCCGCCATTGCCCGCGCCCTGGCGCTGGACCCGCCGATCTTGTTCCTCGATGAACCCGGTGCCGGGCTGGACCCGATCACCTCCGCCGAGCTGGATCATCTGATCCTGCAACTGCGCGATTCTCTCGGCGCCACCTTCGTCGTGGTGACACACGAGCTCGCCTCGATTCTGGCGATCGGCGACCGCTGCGTCATGCTGGGCGGCGAGGCCAAAGGCGTCATCGCGCAAGGCCCGCCGAAAACGCTGCAAGCCGAATCGCGCGAGCCCATGGTGCGGGCGTTCTTTCACCGGGAGATATTGTAGATGGAACCCAACCGCTCAGGCCTGCGGGTCGGCATGTTCGTGCTGGCCGGGATCATCGCGCTGCTCGCCGTCATCTTCTTCCTGTCCGGCGCGCAGTTGCATCCGGGCCTGCAGGAGGAGACCTACTTCCAGGAATCCGTGCAGGGGCTGAATGTCGGAACCTCGGTGAAATTCCGTGGTGTCACCATCGGCCAGGTGACCGATGTCGGGCTGGTCGCAGCGGAATATCCGCCACCCACCGCGGCCGACGAGGATAAAAAAGTCTATCAGCAGATCGTCGTGCGCTTCCGCGTGAACCCGAAAAAACTTGGCCGCACGGATGACCTCGCCAGCTTGATCGCGCATGGGCTGCGGGTGCAGATCGAACCGCAGGGCATCACCGGCCTCGCCTATCTCGACCTCAGCTTCGTCAACCCGTCGCAATATCCGGTAACATCCGTGCCCTGGACACCGGACTCCCCCGTCGTGCCCTCGATCCCCAGCACGCTGACCCAGATCCAGGACGCGGTGCAGCAGGTCATGTCCTCGCTGAGCCACGTCGATCTGCCGAAAATGGTCGGCGACGTCAGCGCGCTCACCAATACCCTCACGGAGGAGTTCACGACCGGGGACGCCAACCACGCCATCGCCAACGCCGACCGGCTGCTCGCCAACCTGAACACGCAGGTCGCCCAGAGCAGGCTACCCGCGACAACGGCGGCGGTGCGCAACCTCGCCGCCGGCCCGCAAACCCTCCAGATCATCGCCCAGCTCAACCAGGCCACCGCGCAGATGGCGCGCCTCAGCGGCCAGCTGCCCGCGCTCGTCGCCGCCTCGCAGG
Organism: Pseudomonadota bacterium; assembly: GCA_021798575.1. Classification (GTDB taxonomy): domain Bacteria; phylum Pseudomonadota; class Alphaproteobacteria; order Acetobacterales; family Acetobacteraceae; genus Acidocella. The sequence continues at coordinate 8,877 of JAJZGI010000011.1, forward strand.
CGGCCATCAATCAGGCTGATGAGACGACAGCAGACGTGCAGTCCCAGCTCATGCCGATCCTGCAGGACATGAAAGCCGCCACCGCCAATCTCCGCACGCTCTCGGCCGAGCTCAAAGCCAATCCCGCGCAGGCGATTCTCGGCGCGCCACCACCGCCAGGAGGAAACTGATGCACCGCCGCCTCGTATTGCTCGCACCGCTCGCCCTGGCGGGCTGCGGCCCGCTCCTGCCACAGCAAAAATATATTCCGCGCATCAACTGGCCACTGGCACCACAGCCGCCCGCGCAGAACGCGGATAATCCGGCGGGCCCGGTGCTGCTGGTGCGCGCCATCGCCGCAGCACCTGGGCTGGACCAGCAGGGGCTACAGGTTCTGCAGCCGGATGGCAGCCTGGTCGTGGATTATTACAATCTCTGGGCCGCCAGCCCGGCGGATGCGGTGACGCAGGCGCTGCTCGCCTGGGCGCAGGCCAGCGGGGGCTTCAGCGCGGTGATCTCGCCCGGCTCACGCCTCAACCCGGTGTTCATCCTGGAGGGCGAGTTGACCGAGCTGCTGGCCGACATCGCCGCCGGGCGGGCGCGCTGCGTCGTCACCCTGGTATTGATGAAAAACAATCCCGGATTGGATGCGGGCGCCGTGCCGCTGGCGCAGGTGCGGCTGGTCGGCAGCGCGCCATTGCGGGGCGCGACACCGGCGGCCCAGGTGCAGGCCCAGCGCGCCGCGCTGGCCGGCGTGCTCAACCAGGCGGTGGCATTGCTGGGTCGCTATACCGGCTAATTATCGGGCCTTCTTGCGCGCCCGCGCCGGTTTTGCCAGCAGCAGCGGCGCCAAAAACCGCCCCGTATGGCTGCCTGCGTTGGCCGCGACCTCCTCTGGCGTGCCGGTCGCGACAATCCTGCCGCCGCCATCGCCACCCTCCGGCCCGAGGTCGATCACATAATCCGCCGTCTTGATCACCTCCAGATTATGCTCGATCACGATGATCGTGTTCCCCGTATCCACCAGCGCGTGCAACACCTCCAGCAATTTGCGGATATCCTCGAAATGCAGCCCCGTCGTCGGCTCATCCAGAATATACAGGGTCCGCCCCGTCGGCCGTTTGGCGAGTTCCTTGGCAAGCTTGATCCGCTGCGCCTCACCGCCGGAGAGCGTGGTCGCCTGCTGGCCGAGCTTGATATAGCCCAGCCCGACCCGGTTCAAAATCGCCAGCCGATCATGGATCTTCGGCACGGCCTTGAAGAAAACCTGCGCCTCATCGACCGTCATATCCAGCACATCGGCGATGGATTTCTCGCGGAACTTCACCTCCAGAGTCTCGCGGTTGTAACGCTTGCCCTTGCAGGTATCGCAGGTCACGAACACATCCGGGAGAAAATGCATCTCGATCTTCAGCACACCATCGCCCTGGCAGGCCTCGCAACGCCCACCTTTCACGTTGAACGAAAACCGCCCCGGCTTGTAGCCGCGTGTGCGCGCTTCGGGCATCTCGGCGAACCAGTCGCGGATCGGCGCGAACAGGTCGGTATAAGTGGCGGGGTTGGAGCGCGGCGTGCGGCCGATCGGCGACTGGTCGATATCGATGATCTTATCGAGCTGCTCGAGCCCCTCCAGCCGCTCGAACGCGCTCGGCACTTCGCCCGAGCCCATCAGGCGGCGCGAGACGGCCTTGTAAAGCGTATCCACTACCAGGGTGGATTTGCCGCCGCCCGAAACCCCCGTGATGCAGGTGAACACGCCGAGCGGAAAACTCGCGCTGATTTTTTTCAAATTATTGCCGGTGGCGCCGATCACCTTCACCACACGGTTGCTCTGCACCGGGCGGCGCGGGTTGGGGATCGGGATCATCCGGCGGCCCGAGAGATAATCCCCGGTGAGGGATTTCGGGTTGGCCGCTACCTCCACCGGCGTGCCCTGCGCCACCACGTGGCCGCCATCCATCCCGGCAAAGGGCCCCATGTCGATCAGATGATCCGCCGCGCGGATCGCATCCTCGTCATGCTCCACCACCAGCACCGTGTTGCCCAGGCGCTTGAGCCGTTGCAGCGTGCCGAGCAGTCGCTCATTGTCGCGCTGATGCAGCCCGATGCTCGGCTCATCCAGCACATAGAGCACTCCCGTCAGGCCGGAGCCGATCTGGCTGGCCAGGCGGATGCGCTGGCTCTCCCCGCCAGAGAGCGTGGCGGAGCCGCGCGCCAGCGTCAGATAGTTCAGCCCGACATCGACGAGAAACTGCAACCGCTCATTGATCTCGCGTAGAATCCGCCGGGCGATCTCGAGGCGCTGCGGCGTCAGCGTGGCGGCGACCTCGCCGAACCAGCCGCGCGCGGCGGCGATCGAGAGCTCCGCCACCTCCGCGAGGTTCCTGCCCGCGATCTTCACCGCCAGCGCCTCAGGTTTCAGCCGCGCGCCCCGGCAGGCGGCGCACGGCCGCTCGGCATGGTAGCGGGAGAGTTCCTCGCGCACCCAGGCGGACTCCGTGCCGCGCAATCGCCGCTCCAAATTCTTGATCACGCCCTCGAACGGCTTTTTCACGGTATAGGCGCGGGCGGTGTCTTTATAGGTCAGCTCCACGTCAACCTTGCCGCTGCCGTACAGAATCCCCTCCCGCACATTCTCCGGCAGTTTTTCCCACGGCGTGGTCATCTTGATGCCGAAATGCTTCGCCAACCCGGTGAGCGTCTGCTCATAATAGGGCGATTGCGTGTTCACCCAAGGCACGATCGCACCCTCGCCCAGGGCGCGCTGCTCGTCGGGCACCACCAGATGCGGGTCGAAGAACACCTCATGGCCCAGCCCGTCGCACACCGGGCAGGCGCCGTGCGGGGAGTTGAAGCTGAACAGGCGCGGCTCGATCTCCTCGATGGTAAAGCCGCTCACCGGGCAGGCGAAGCGCGAGGAGAACACGGTGCGGCCGCTATCCTGCGCGTTCTCGGCATACACGATCCCATCAGACAGCCCCAGAGCGGTCTCGAAACTATCCGCCAGCCGCTTCTCGATCCCCGCCTTCACCACAAGCCGGTCCACCACCGCCTCGATCTCATGCTTGAGCTTCTTGTTCAGGCTCGGCGCCTGGTCGATCTCATAGAGCTTGCCGTCGATCTTCACGCGGGTGAAGCCCTTGCGCTGTAGCTCGGCCAGTTCCTTCTTATACTCGCCCTTGCGGTCGCGGATGACAGGGGCCAGCAGCAGCAGCCTGGTACCTTCCCGCATCGTCATCACCCGGTCCACCATCTGCGCCACGTTCTGCGCCTCAATCGGCAGGCCGGTCGCGGGTGAATAGGGCACGCCCGCCCGCGCCCACAGCAGCCGCATATAGTCGTGGATCTCCGTCACCGTGCCGACGGTGGAGCGCGGGTTGCGCGAGGTGGTCTTTTGCTCGATCGAGATCGCCGGCGAGAGCCCCTCGATACTGTCCACATCCGGCTTGCCCATCAGCTCCAAAAACTGCCGCGCGTAGGAGGACAGGCTCTCCACATAACGCCGCTGGCCCTCGGCATAGATCGTGTCAAACGCCAGGGAGGATTTGCCCGAACCCGAGAGGCCGGTGATGACGGTCAGCCGCTCGCGCGGGATCTGGATGTCGATGTTCTTGAGATTATGCTCCCGCGCGCCGCGGACCGTGATAAACCCCGCGTCTTTTTGCCGCTCCATTTGTGCCCCAGATGTTCATATAATGTTCCAGCCCAGAATATGGGGTGCGAGGCGGGAATGCAAACCGATTAACCTCCGCCGCGCCGCGTATGGCCGATAGCGGATATGGACTCACCGTCCAAGGCTCGCTAGGGTTGCAAATGCTCTGAAGACGGGCTGGGCGCAGGCAAATCGCCAGGCAATCATTGGCAAAAGGAGGTCCGCGTGGCCGGTAGTGTGAACAAGGTTATTCTGGTCGGGAACCTGGGCAAAGACCCGGAGGTGCGCAACGCGCAATCGGGCATGAAGATCGTCAATCTGGCGCTGGCCACCTCGGACTCCTGGAACGACAAGGCCAGCGGCGAACGCAAGGAGCAGACCGAGTGGCACCGTGTCGTCATCATGAACGACAAGTTGGGCGAAGTGGCCGAGAAATACCTGCGCAAGGGCTCCAAGGTCTATATCGAGGGCAAACTGCAAACGAGAAAATGGACCGACCAGTCCGGCCAGGATAAATACACGACCGAGGTGCTGATCGGCCGCTTCGGCGGCGAGCTGCAACTGCTGGACCGCAATCCCAACGCATCCTCCGGCGGCGGCGATGATTACGCGCCGCGCGCAGCTCCGGCCAAGGCACCGGCGCGCGCGGTCGGCGGGTGGGACACCCCGCCCGCCGCTGACCTGGACGACGAAATCCCGTTCTGAGAGGCCGTTTCCGCGCGATGACGGCGATGAGTCTTTTTGACTCCCTCCGGGCTGACGCAGGGCCGGTCTGGGATTCTTATATCCGCCATCCCTTCGTCCTGGCGCTGGGTGACGGCTCACTCCGCACGGAGCGGTTCCAGAAGTTCCTGATCCAGGACTATCTGTTCCTCGAGCAATATGCGCGCGCCTACCTGCTGCTCGCCTACAAGCTCGATACCCCGGCGGACAGGCGCGCCGCGATGGCGACCGCCAGCGTCCTGCTGGATAGTGAAATGCCGTTACACGTCGGCTATTGCGCGGGCTGGAACATCACGGAAGCGCAGATGTCCGCCGCGCCGGCCAGCCTGGAGCTCATGGCCTATACCCGATACGTGCTGGAGCTTGGCCTGGCCGGCGATACTCTGGACCTGATGGTCGCGCTGGCGCCCTGCATCGCCGGATACGCTGAGATCGGTGCCTCGCTGGCGCCGACGATGACGCAAGGCAACCCCTACCGGGAGTGGGTCCTGGCCTATAGCGGGGCGGAATACCGTGCATCCGTGGAGGTTGCGCTGGCGATGCTGGAGCGTCTCTGGGCGGGGCGGGGCAGTGCGGCGCGCTACCCAAAACTCCGCGAAATTTTTATCCTTGCGACGCAATGCGAGGCCGCATTCTGGCAGACCGGCTGGGCCGCACCCTAAACGATCAGGCTCTATCCGCCGCATTTTTGAAATACGGCTCGACCCTGCCCTTCAACTTCATCGTCAGCGGCTGGCCGTGGCGGTCCACGGTCTTGCCCACGCTAACCCGCACCCACCCCTCGGAGACGCAATACTCCTCGATATTGGTCTTCTCCGCACCGTTGAAGCGGATGCCGATACCGCGCTCCATCGCCGCCTCGTCAAAAAACGGCGACTTCGGGTCGTTGCACAGATGGTCCGGCGGGGTGTCGCTCACAGCATCGCGCCGAGCTTGCGCTTCAGCTTCGTGCTCCAGGTCACGGGCGCGGAATCCGCCAGCGCGATCAGCGGGCTGGTGGCCAGCGTCTTGCCCTCCGCCGTGTAGGTCACGCTGCCTATGGTCTCGCCCTTGGTCACGCCCGGCGTCAGGTCCGTGGTCACGCTGATCTGATGTGTTACCTTGGCGACGGCGTCATCCGGCAAGGTCACGGTGATGCTGGCGGGCACGCCGACGGCCACGTTTCCGCTCTCCAGCGCCTGGCTGGTGATCGTGGCGATCGGCGCCTTGGCGGTGGCGATCCTGGCTTCAGTGAAGAACCGCTGACCATAGTCGAGCAGGGACTCGACCGCCGCCGTGCTGGCGGTCCAGGTCGGGCCGCCGGTCACCACGGCGATCAGCCGGATGCCGTTGCGCACGCCCGTCGCGTCGATACAGTGCCCGCTCTCCTTGGTCAGTCCGGTCTTCAAGCCGTCCACCGTAGGGTCGTGCGGCAGCACCGGGTTCCAGCTCGCCTGCGTGATATGGTCGTAGGTGTAGCTCTGCTCCTTCGAGATATTCAGAATCTGTGGCTCGTCCTGCAATATCACGCGGGTCAGAACCGCGACATCCATGGCGGAGGTGTGCAACGCCGGGTTCGGCAGGCCGGTGACGTTGGTATAATGCGTGTTGGTCAGGCCGAGTTTGGCGGCCTCCTTGTTCATCATCTGCACAAACGCGCCCTGGCTGCCCGCGACCTCCTGCGCCAGGGCGACCGCGGCGTCATTGCCCGAATCGATGATCAGCCCGTGCAGCAGCTGGTCCACCGTGACCACCGAGGCGGGGGAGATGAACATGCGCGAGCCACCGGCGTGCCAGGCCGCAGTCGTCACCGGCACAATCTGGTTCATCTTGAGGCTGCCATCTTCCAGCGCCTGATAAACCAGGTGCGCGGTCATCAATTTGGTCAGGCTGGCCGGTGGCAGTTGCAGGTTGGGCGCGGCCTGGGCCAGCACGGCGCCCGTTTTAGCGTCCATCAGCACATAGGCGGTCATGTTCGGCAGCACGGGCGGGGTGGGGGTGTTCTTGTCCGCGGTCGGGCTGGTCGGCACCGGCGCCGGGCCGGTGGGCATCGGCGTGGCACTATCCGGCCCCTGCGCGCCCGAGGAGCCGGTGATGGCCCCCTGCGCGGCGGCGCTGCCGCCCATGATGAGGGTGAACGCCAAGGGAAGCAGAAAGGGGGATTTGGTCATGGCAACGCATCTTCCTTAAGATCGGGTGGGCGGGCGGTGTGTCTTTGCACCGATTTCTTGACAAGCCGCAAGCGGCAGGCTTGATGCCGCATCCTCCACGATAGGCTTGCAAATGGCGCTCAGAACACAAAAATCCCACCCGGTCGTCGAGTTTTTCAAGACGATCCTCTACGCCGGGCTCATCGCCGTCGGCATCCACACTTTTTTATTCGAGCCGTTTTTCATCCCATCCGGCAGCATGGTGCCCACCCTGCTGGTGGGGGACTATCTGTTCGTCAACAAATTCGCCTACGGCTATTCGCACTATTCGTTCCCCTTCTCGCCGGATTTCTTCTCCGGCCGAATTTTCGGGAGCCTGCCAAAACGCGGCGCCGTGGTGGTGTTCCGCCCGCCCGGGGACCCGTCCGAGGATTTCATCAAGCGCGTGATCGGCCTGCCGGGGGATACCGTGCAGATGGTCAAGGGCCAGTTGCTGATCAACGGCAAACAGGTGCCGCGCACCTTCATCGGCAACTATACCGACGACAGCGACCCCAATGACGGCCCGGTGGTGGCCCGCGAATATATCGAGACCCTGCCCGGCGGCGTGCGCCATAAAATCCTCAAGCGCGACTCCTACGGCTTCGCCAATAACACGCCGGTCTTCACCGTCCCGGCGGGGGACCTGTTCATGATGGGCGATAACCGGGACGATTCCGAGGATTCGCGCTTCATGGACGGCCCGGTCGGCTACGTGCCGGTCGCCAACCTCATCGGCCCGGCGGATGTCATCTTCTTTTCCATCGACCTGAAATACCCGTTTTACGAGTTCTGGGAATGGCCGTTTGAGATCCGGTGGAACCGGATGCTCCACACCATCTCGTGAGCAGGCTGGAGGCCGCGCAGCGCCTGCTCGGGCACCGGTTCACCCGGCCCGGGCTGCTGGCCGAGGCGCTGACCCACCGCTCCGCCGCTGGCGCCCAGGGTATCGGCTCGAACGAGCGGCTGGAGTTCATCGGGGACCGCGTGCTGGGGTTGGTGGTCGCGGAATGGCTGATCGAGCGCTTCCCCCACGAGCAGGAGGGTAAATTAGGCCCTCGCCTGGCGGCCCTGGTCTCGAAACCAGCGCTGGCCGCCATCGCCGAGGATAACGCCCTGGCAGAAGTGCTGAATGTGGCGCGCGGCGAGGCCAAACGCGGTGTTTTAACCCAGGCCACCGTGCTGGCCGATGCGCTGGAGGCGATCATCGGCGCGCTCTATCTCGATGCCGGGCTGCCCGCCGCGCAGGCGTTCATCCGCCGCGTCATGGGCACGGTGATGGAACAGCAATCCATCCCGCCCAAAGACCCCAAAACCGCATTGCAGGAATGGGTGCTGAAACGCGCGCTGCCGCTGCCCGAATATGTGCTGGAGACAACCTCCGGCCCGTCCCATGCGCCGAATTTCATCATCAGCGTGCGCGTGGCGGATGCGCTGGGGCGCGGCGAAGCGGGCTCCAAACGCGCCGCCGAGCAGGGCGCGGCGCGGGCCCTGCTCAACATGCTGCCGCCATGACAAAATGCGGTTTCATCGCGCTCATCGGCGCGCCGAATGCGGGCAAGTCCACCCTGCTCAACCGGCTCACCGGGGCCAAACTCTCGATCGTGACGCCCAAGGCGCAGACGACCCGCGCCCGCGTCCTGGGCATCCTCGTGCGTGGCCCGGCGCAGATTATCTTCATCGATACGCCGGGCATCTTCAAGCCCAAACGCCGGCTGGACCGCGCCATGGTCGCCGCCGCATGGGACGGTGCGGCCGAGGCCGATCTGGCGCTGCTGCTCGTGGACGCCAAAGCCGGGCTGAGCGAGGCGGTGCGCGACATCGTAGTCAGGCTCGCCACCACCGGGCGGAAGATGGCGCTGGTGCTGAACAAGGTGGACCTGCTCGACCGCCACCGGCTGCTGCCATTAACCCAGGACCTCGCCGCCCTGGCAGAGTTCGAGCAGGTGTTCATGGTGAGCGCCCAGACCGGCGATGGGCTGGAGGTGCTGCTGGACTATTGCGCCGCCAAACTGCCCGAAAGCCCCTTTTTATACCCGGAGGATGAGCTGACCGACCTGCCGGACCGGCTGCTCGCCGCCGAGGTCGTGCGGGAGCAGATCTTCCTGCAAACCCGTGACGAGGTTCCCTACGGCGCCACCGTCGAGACCGAGAATTTTCGGGTGAAAAAAACCGGGGCCACCCGCATCGATGCGGTGATCTACGTCACCAAGGCAAGCCACAAGGCGATTCTCATCGGCGCCAAAGGCGCGCGGATCAAGGAGATCGGCATGCGCGCCCGCCGGGAGCTGGGCAGCCTGCTGGAGTGCGAGGTCGAGCTGTTTCTGCGCGTGAACGAGCGCCCGGGCTGGGACGAGGAAGCCGCGCGGATCCGTGCCACCGGGCTGAGCGACCCCAAAAAATAAAATAGGAGCGGCGATTGGCGCGAGGGGAGATATTGCACCGGGCCTGGCTCTGGCGGTTCTGCCCCAGCCTGGCCGGGCTTTTGCTGTATCTGCTGTTTGTGGCGCTGTGGCGCGCCGCTCCCCATGCCTATGCGGCGCTGCTCTGGGCGGCTGACGCCATGCCCCAGCTGCCGATGCCGTTCAACGACCTGGGCGCGGTCCTGCAGGCCGACGCCTGCTGGCGGCACGGCGTCAATGTCTACGCGCCGAGCCCGTGCATGCACGGCGGCGTCTATAATTACTCGCCCTTCCTGCTGCACCTCGCGCGGGTGGCACCCAGCTCGCGGGCGCTGATGCGCGGCGGCGTCGCGCTGGGAGTGGTCTTCCTCATCGCGCTCTCCGCCCTGCCGGCGCCCCGCACTCGCGCCGAGCTCGCGCTTCGGCTCATCAGCACCTGCTCGGGCAGCGTCATCTTCGCGCTGGAGCGCGCCAATATCGATGTCGCGATGTTTCTGCTCACCCTGCTGGGCATATCGCTCCTGCGCGCCCGGTCCTGGGTATCGCTGCTGGGCTACGCGGTGTTTGCCTTCGCTGCGGCCTGCAAATTCTACCCCGCCGTGCTGCTCGCCTTGGCGGCGCGCGAGCGCCGGGTGCGGCTGCTCAGCGTCGCAGTATGCGTCATCTGTCTCGGTCTCCTGTATCTGCTGGTGTTCGCCCATGGCACGCTCACGGCGATCGATATTTTGCCCGTCGGCCTGCCGTTTGCGGGCATCTTCGGCGCCATGGACATCCCCTTTGGCCTCGTCCTGCTGCATAGCATGCGGGAGTGGACGCTCCAGCCGGACGCCGCGCAATATCTCGCCGCCATGGCGCACCCCGGCGCCATCCCCATCATCAAGCTGGCGCAATGGGCGCTCATTCTGGCCGGGCTGGCCGCCGGGATAAAAACCGCGCCGCGCTATGCATATTGCCTGGATCAACTCGATGAAGCCCGCCGCCTGCCGCTGCTGGGCGGCGCGTTGGTCATGGTCTTCTGTTTCTACGCCACCCAGAACATCCCCTACCGCGCGATTTTTTTCCTGCTCACACTGCCCGGCCTCGCCGCCATGGCGGCAACGGCCCAGGGCCGAACCCGACGTATTATTTTGTCGATATCCTACGGCATCGGGTTCCTGTTATGGCAGGACGCGCTGCGTAACCTCGTCGCGACAATCGCCCGCTGGCTGCTGCCCCCGCGCATGGTGTTCTATCCGGAGTTCATCTTCTGGCTCAGTTTTGAATGTCTGTGGTGGTGGGTGATCGTCCAGTTCACCGGCGTGCTGGTGTGTTTTCTGCGCGCGGCGATGGACGGACTACGATGGTACGCTCATGAATAACGCCCGTTGGCCCTGGCTTCTGGCCGCGCTGGCGGGCTACGCGCTGGTCTCCGTGCTGTGCATCGGCCACGGCGCGTCGCTCACCACCGGGCTGTTCGGCGCGGGGAGCGACCCGTCGCAGTTCGTCTGGTTCTTCTCCTGGTTTCCCTGGGCCATCGCGCATCACCACTCGCTGTTTTTCACGCATCTGATGTGGCAGCCGCTCGGCGTGCCGCTGCTCTGGGTCAGCTCCGTGCCGCTGGTCAGCCTCCTGCTCATGCCGCTCACCCATCTGCTGGGCCCGGTCGTGGTCTATAACCTGCTCATCCTGGCTGCACCCGTGGCGAGCGCCCTGTGCGCCTATGCGCTGTGCCTCGCCGTCTGCCGCAACGGGGCCGCCGCCCTGCTGGGCGGCTATGTGTTCGGTTTTTCCTCCTATGAGATGGCCGCCGACCTCGCGACGCCCAATCTCAGCCTCACCTTTCTTCTGCCCTGCCTGGCATTGCTGGTCTGGCGGCGCGCGGCGGGTCAGAGCGGGCGCAAAGCCACCGTGCCGCTGGCGACGCTCATGCTCGTCGCGCAGTTTTTCATCTCCATCGAAGTTTTCGCCACCACGCTCTTTTTCGGTTTTTTATCCTGGCTGCTGGCCTATGCACTGCTGGTGGCCACCAGACCGCGCCTGCGCGCCATGCTGGGGGATGCCGCACTGGCCTGCGTCCTCACCTTCCTTCTGCTCTCACCGTTTCTGGTCGAGATGGCGCGGCATCTCCACTACGTGAACCTGCCCGCCATCTGGCCCTATTATTTTGTCGCGGATCTCGCGAATTTCATCATCCCGACGCGCCTGACCCTGCCTGGTGGAAATCTGGCATGGCCGGTCTCAAAACATTTTCCGGGTATTCTGCAGGAGCAGGGCACCTATATCGGCCTGCCTTTGTTGTTCATCCTGCTCGGCTTCGCGCGCGCGCGGCGCGGTGAAAAACCGGCGCGATTCCTGCTCGCGCTCTGGCTGCTCTTTGGCCTCGCCAGCCTGGGGCCACGGCTTTGGGCGGGCGGGCGTTTCATCGGCATTCTGCTGCCCTGGTCGGCCTTTCTGCATCTGCCCTTCATCTCGCAGGGACTCCCCGTCCGCTTCGCGCTGTTCGTCTCGCTCGCCTCGGCGCTGATCCTGGCGCTCTGGGTCGCGGATGCGCGAAACCCGAAACTCCGCCTCGCGGCCGGACTGCTGGCCTGCCTCGCTTTGCTGCCCGCACCACATGCCTGGATGCCCTTGCCGGTCTCAAAATTTTTCGCACCCCATGAGGTGCAGGCCCAACTCGGCGCAAACGCCCGCCTGCTCGTGTTACCCTTCGGCCCCAACGGTGCCTCCACCTACTGGCAGGCGGAGAATCATTTTGGCTTCTCCGAGACCGGCGGCTATCTCGGCTTTCCACCGGCTGCCATGCAGCATTTCAAGGCCGTCGGCGCGCTGTTCGGCCATTATCAGGGGGCGGATTTCGTGGCCGAGCTGAAAAATCTTTGTCTGGCCACGCGCACGCAATATATCGTGGCAGGTCCCGGCACCTCGGCTGCATTGTGGCGGGTGCTGGCCGCGCTGGGCTGGCCTGCGCGGCAGGTGGATGACGTGACCATCTTCACCGTTCCCGACACCAAGCATGGCTGAGCGCCGCAACCTCTGGCAATGGCATCTGGTCTCTCTGGCGCTTTACGCCCTGGAATCCTGGTGGTTTCTCGACCATGGCGCCAGCCTCACCGGGCATGTCCTGGGCTCGGGCTCAGACCCTTCGCTCATCATGTGGTTCCTCGCCTGGTGGCCCTGGGCGGTGGCGCATCACGCGGTCGCGCTGCACACCCATCTGCTCTGGCAGCCCGCCGGGTTGAACCTCGCCTGGACCACCTGCGTGCCCCTGCTCGCGCTGCTGGGTCTGCCCGCCACGCTGCTCAGCGGCCCCATTCTTTCCTTCAACCTGCTCACCCTGGCCGCACCCGCGCTGGCCGCCTATGGCGCGTTTCTGCTGTGCCTGGAGCTGTTCGCCACGCCGGTAGCGGCCATCATCGGCGGCTGGCTGTTCGGCTTTTCGCCTTATGAATCCGCGCAGAGTTTCGACCATCTGAACCTGGATTTCACTTTGCTCATTCCGCTCATGCTGCTGGTGGTCGTGCGGCGGCTGCGGGGCAAAAGCAGCCGGACGCACACCGCACTCTGGCTGGCCGTTCTGCTGGCGGGCGAGTTCTATATCTCCGATGAGATCCTGGCGACGCTGGTCACGTTCAGCGCGCTGGCGCTCATCCTGGGCTTCGCGCTGCTGCCCGGCTGGCGCGCTCGCCTGCGCAGGCTGGCGGTTGATCTCTCACTCAGCGCCCCGCTGGCCCTGCTGCTCATCTCCCCGCTGCTCATCCCCATGCTCACCGGCAGGTTCGATGTCGCGCACCCCGCCAGGTGGCCGTTTATTTTCTCGACCGATCTGCTGAACTTCATCCTGCCCACACCGGCCACTTCGTTCTTTGGCGCAGATCGGCATTTCACCGGCGGGTTCGATGAACAGACGGGCTATCTCGGCCTGCCCGCCATCGTCATCCTGCTGCTCGCAGCGTATGAATTCCGGCGGAATCCGCCCTATCGGCTGGCTTTCATCCTGCTTGGCCTGGTGCTGCTGGCCAGCCTGGGGCCGGTTCTGCATATCGGCGGCCATGTCACCAACATTGTGCTGCCCTGGGCGCTGCTGCTGCACCTGCCGCTGCTGGGCAACGCCCTGCCAGCCCGCTGCATGCTATACGCGGCACTGCTGGCCGCCATCCTCGTCGCCGGCTGGGTTTCCGCAGCACCCACGCGCCTGCGTGTGCTGGCGGCGCTGCTGGCCTGCGCCTCCCTGCTGCCAGCACCCCACCCGGTCGCCACATCTCCAGCCTCGCCGTTCTTCGCGCCAGGCCGGTTGGAGGCCACGCTCGGAGCGCATCCACGCCTCCTCATCCTGCCCTTTGGCATCAACGGGCCATCCTCATACTGGCAGGCGGAGAATCATTTCGGCTTCACCCAGGTTGGCGGCTATCTCGGCTTCCCGCCGGTTGAAATGCAGAAATACCCCGCCGTGCCCCAGATGTTCTTCACCAAATTTACATCGCATTTCCCCGCGGACCTCGCGAAATTCGCCCACGCCACCGGCACGCAATATGTCATCGCCGGGCCCGGCACCCCACCCGGCGAATGGGCAGCGCTGCGAACCCTTGACTGGGTGCCCAAAAAAATTGACGACATCACAATGTTCACCGTCCCATCCGCATGAGCCGCCTGCTCTCCCTCATCGTCCCGTTCTACAACGAGGCCGAGGCGATCGACCGGTTCTGCGAGGCGGTTCTGCCCGTGCTGGACCAAATCCCCGGCACGCGATGGGAGATCATCTGCGTGGATGACGGCAGCACGGATACCACCCTGCTGCACCTCATCGCGCTCAGCCAGCGGGACCCGCGCTTTTGCATCATCGAGTTCTCCCGCAATTTCGGCAAGGAGGCAGCCCTCACCGCCGGGATCAACGCGGCGCGCGGCGACGCGCTCATCCCCATCGACGCCGACCTGCAAGACCCACCGGCGCTCATCGCCGACATGGTCGCGGCTTGGCAACAGGGCGCGGAGGTCGTGCTGGCCCGCCGGACCGATCGCGCCAGCGACGGCGTGCTCAAGCGCCAGAGCGCCGCCTGGTTCTACCGGCTGCACAACCGCGTTTCAAAGACCAAGATCCCGGAAAACGTCGGGGATTTCCGCCTCATGGACCGCTGCGTGGCCGACGCGCTGAAGCAACTGCCCGAGCGCCAGCGTTTCATGAAAGGCCTGTTCGCCTGGGTCGGCTTCCGCACCGTCACGCTGGACTACGCGCGCGCGCCCCGTGCCGCCGGTGCCACCAAATTCTCCGGTCTGGCGCTGTGGAACTTCGCGCTGGAGGGCATCACCAGCTTCTCCACCCTGCCGCTGAAAATATGGACCTATCTCGGCGCGGTCGGCGCGCTGGGGAGCATGCTCTACGCGCTGTTCATCATCCTGCGCACGCTGCTGTCGGGCTCTGTCGTGCCGGGCTACGCCTCCACCTTCGTCGCGGTGCTGTTCTTCGGCAGCGTCCAGCTCATGAGCATCGGTCTGCTGGGGGAATATATCGGGCGCATCTACCTCGAGACCAAACAGCGCCCCACCTACCTCATTCGCAAAATCCATGGCGATGTTGGATAAACCGGCATCCGGCTCTAGAATGAAAATCTTCAGGGGAAGATAGATGCGGGTCAGCGTTATCCAGATGTCACCGGGGGCGGACAAGGGCGCCAACATCGCCCAGGCCCGCAGCCTGGTCGAGGCGGCGTTGGCGTCTGAGAGACCAGACCTCATCGCGCTGCCGGAGATGTGGACCTGCCTGGGGGGCGAGCGCGCGGGGAAGATCAACGCGGGCGAGCCATTGCCCAACCCGGGTGAGGCAGGCGGCGAGGCCTATGAGTTTCTGCGCGGAATAGCGGTAGCGCACGGCATCCATATCCACGGCGGCTCCATCGGCGAGCGCGCCGGAGACAAATTATTCAACACCAGCCTGGTGTTCAGCCCGGTTGGGGTGGAGCTCGCGCGCTATCGCAAAATCCATCTGTTCGATATCACGACGCCGGATGGCCAGGGCTACCGCGAGAGCGCGCTCTATGGCGGCGGGGATGAGGTCGTCACCTGCCATATCGGCGGCACCCATGTCGGCCTCGCCATCTGTTACGACCTCCGTTTTTCGGAACTCTTCCTGGCGCTGCAACGCCGGCATGTGGACCTCATCATCCTGCCCGCCGCCTTCACGCTGGCCACCGGCCGGGACCATTGGGAGGTTCTGCTGCGCGCCCGGGCGATCGAGACGCAGACCTGGTTCGCCGCCCCGGCCTGCTGCGGCACACATCTTGAGGGCAAGGGCGAGCCCCGCCAGACCTATGGCCATTCCATGATCATCGACCCCTGGGGCCAGGTCGTCGCCTGCGCCTCGGATGGCCCCGGCTGGGCCACCGCCCGGCTGGATAAGGCGCTCACCGCCCGCCTGCGTGCCAACATGCCGGTGCTGGAGCACCGCAGGCTCGCATGAATATCTGCTTCGTCACGGCGCGAACGGAATTTGCCGAGGCTGCCCGGGCGCGGCTCGTGAACCTGTACGGGGACTGCGAGGTCCGGGATGCGGTGGTCGTCGTCGCCCTGGGCGGCGACGGGCTGATGCTGGAATCCCTGCACAAGGTACTGGGCTCAGACCTTCCCGTCTACGGCATGAACTGCGGCTCCGTCGGCTTCATGATGAACGAGTTCGCCGAGGCCGATTTGCCCGCCCGCATCGCCGCCGCGCACCCCAGCATCTTCCACCCGCTGCGCATGCACGCTGTCACGGCGGCCGGCGTGGTGGAGGAGGCGATGGCGATCAACGAGGTCTCGCTGCTGCGCCAGCTCCGCCAGGCCGCAAAAATCCGCATCACGGTCGATCACCGCGAGCGTCTGGCGGAGCTGATCTGCGATGGCGTGCTGATCGCGACGCCCGCCGGCTCCTCGGCCTATAATCTCTCCGCGCACGGGCCGATCGTCCCGCTGGGCGCCAATCTGCTCCCGCTCACCCCCATCTCGGCCTTCCGCCCGCGGCGCTGGCGCGGCGCGCTGCTGCCCGCCAGCGCGGAGGTGCTGTTCGAGGTGCTGGAGCCGGAAAAACGCCCCGTCGCCGCCGTGGCCGATTTCACCGAGGTGCGCAACGTCGTCTCGGTCGCGGTGAGCGAGGACCGCAGCATCGGCGCCACCGTCCTGTTCGACCCCGACCGGCTGCTGAGCGAGCGCGTCATCACCGAGCAGTTCACGGTATAGATTGCTACTGATTGAAACTCCATCCTACCTGCTCATATCCAAATCTGAGACAGGTCAGGTCCCCGTTTTCTTGCAAACGAGGGACAAGTCAGTAAATTGTTCAAAATATTGGAAGGACGAAGCGTGAAAGCCTCTGCTGCTGCCGTTCTGGAGTTCACGACGCCATCTGCCCCACGCATGAAGGTGCCCGCGTGACCACCGACGCCACGACCCAGACCCAGCCTGAGGCCGAGCTGGCGCAGCTCATCGTCGAGACGCTGAACCTCGACCAGTCCCCGGCGGGGATCAACCCGGAGGCGCCACTCTACGGCGAGGGGCTGGGTCTGGATTCGATCGACATGCTGGAGATCGCGCTCGCGGTATCGCAGCGCTTTGCCGTCAACCTGCGGGCGGACCAGGAGGACAACGCCGAAATCTTCAAATCCCTGCGCGCCTTGAACGCATATATCCAGGCGCATCGCGAGCCATAAATGCGGCCCGCCCGTTCCCCGCTCTGGGCACTCCTGCCGATCATCATCGTGCCAGTCTTCTTTCACGTCATGATCCTGGCGCTGCGCCATGTCCGCCTCAGCCTGCATCCCGGCATTCCGGGCATGTTCAAGCTCGGCTTCGTCACCATCTCGGCGCTCACCCATTGGAGCATCTACACCAGCCTGCTCGCCTGCTTCGCCCTCACGCTGCGGCCAGGCCATGAGCCGCTCATCACCACCATGGCGCGCCGGATGAACGGCGAACCCTCGGGCGAGCTGGCTCGCTACACCCGCCGGGTCACCATCGCCTGGTCCCTGTTCTTCGCAACACAGCTCTGCCTGTCGGTTCTGCTGTTCTGCTTCGCGCCGCTCACGGTCTGGTCGTTTTTCGTCAATATACTGGACATCCCGCTGGTCGCCATGATGTTCGCCGCGGAATATGCGGTGCGGCTGCGCTGCCTGAATGACCCTCCCCGGCACTCGTTCGCCATGATCTTTGAGATGATGACGGAGGCCGCCTCAGCCCGGCATAAGCGGGTCATGACAGAACCGGAGCGCTGATGCCATGACCAACCGCCGCGTGGCCACGCAGATGGGCCAGCCGGTTCAGGCGCCGGAGTTCTGGCGCGACGCTATGGCCCTGGCCGCCCGGCTGCCCGGCCACGCCCATGTCGTCAACCTCTGCACCCATCGCTACCGCTTCATGGTCGGGCTGGCCGCTGCACTCGTCCGCCGCCAGCTCACCCTGCTGCCGATGGCCAATGTCCCGGGTGACCTCGCCGCCCTGGCGCAGGACTACCCAAACCTCTACGCGCTGACGGACGGCGCGGAGCCAGGCCTGCCGTCCATGGCCTATCCGGATGATCTCAAAGGTCCGCTCCCATCCTCAAACCCCCTGCCGTCGGATGACCAGCCAGCGGTCGTCCTGTTCACCTCGGGCTCCACCGGGCGGCCGAAACCGGCGCAAAAATCCTGGTCCACGCTCCGCCACAGTGTGCAGGCGGCGGGCGTGCGGCTCGGCATCGCCGAGTTCAGCAGCGCCACGATCATCGGCACGGTGCCGCACCACCATAGCTACGGGCTGGAATCGGTCATCCTGCTCGGGCTGTTGCACGGTATCACCATCGATACCGGCTGGCCGCTCTACCCGGCGGACATCCGCTCCGCCCTGGCCCGGGCAATGGGCCCGCGCATTCTGGTCACCACCCCCCTGCATCTGCGCGCCCTCCTGGCGGAACCGCAGGACATGCCCAGGGCCGACCTCATCCTCTCGGCGACCGCCCCCCTGTCGCCCGAGCTCGCGGCGCAGGCGGAGGTCAGCTTCGGCGCGCGGCTGATCGAGATCTACGGCTGTACCGAGGCCGGGCAGATCGCCACCCGGCGCACGGCGCGCGAGCGCCAATGGCACTGCCTGGACGGCGTTGCTTTGCACCTGGACGAAGCCGGCACATGGGCCAGCGGCCCGGCGGTCGCGGGCCCAAAAACATTGCTGCACGACTCCATCGAGCTCACCGGCCCCGCGACATTCCACCTCGGCGAGCGGACGGTCGACATGATCGATATCGCGGGCAAGCGGAACTCGCTCGCCTACCTCAACCACCAGCTCCTTGGCATCCCAGGCGTCGAGGACGGTGTATTCGTCATGGGGCAGGCGGGCCGCAATGTGGCGCGGCTGGCCGCGCTGGCGGTCGCACCTGGGCTCAGCTCGGCGCAAATCATGGCGGCGCTGCGGGAGCGGATCGACGCGGCGTTCCTGCCCCGCCCCCTGGTCTTGGTAAATCAACTGCCACGGAACATATTGGGTAAATTATCGCGGGAAGAATTGCTGCGGCTTATACCAACCGCGGAGATCCGGTGATGTGGCACACACGGGAGGTTTTTATCCCCACAAATCACGCCTGCGCCGCCGGGCACTTCCCGGATAACCCCGTCGTGCCGGGCGCGCTGCTGCTGGATTCGGTATTGGCTTCCATCACCGGGGTGCAGGGTGAGGTCACCCTCCGTACCGTAAAATTCCTCCACATCGTCCGCTATGGCACGGTGCTACAGCTGCGCTGGCAGAACACCGGCGGGCAGTGCAGTTTTGAATGCCACGCGCCGGGCGATGGTCTGGTAATGTCGGGCAGGCTCCAAGCGGTGAGCCCATGACCGCCTCCCGCGCGCAGGAGTGGGTCACGCGCGCCGAGCGCGGCTCCCTGCCGCTCATCCGGCTGGGCGTGTGGACAACGCGCATCCTGGGGCGGCGCGTGGCGCGGCTGCTGCTCTACCCGCTCTGCCTCTATTTCCTGGCCTCGTCACCCTCGGCGCTACGCCATTCGGGGGCCTATCTGCGCCGCGTCCTGGGTCGCAGGCCGCGCCTCAAGGATTATTTCCGGCATTTTTTAACCTTCGCCCGCTGCCTGCTGGACCGGGTGTTTCTGCTCGGCGAGCAGACGGATGCTTTCGAGATCACCGTGCACGGCGAGGAGATTCTGCACGATATCGAGCAGCAGGGCGGCGGCTGCCTCCTGTTCGGCGCGCATTTCGGCAGTTTCGAGGTGGCGCGGGCGGTCGGCCGCCGCCGTGGGGACCTGCCGATCAGCTTGCTGATGTACGAGGAGAATGCGCAAAAAATCCGCGCCGCGCTGGCGGCGATCAATCCGCGCCTCGCCGCCGAGGTCATCGGCCTGGGGCGGCTGGATTCGCTCATCCTGGTGGCGGAGCGCCTGCAACGCGGGCATTTCATCGGCGTGCTGGCGGATCGCAATGTCGCGGGCACCGATCTGGTCCGCTACGATTTCCTGGGCAAACCGGCGGCGTTCCCGCAGGGGCCATTCCGCATGGCCATGCTGCTGCGCCGCCCGCTGGTGATGATGGTGGGGGTCTATCGTGGCGGTCGCCGCTACGAGGTACATTTCGAGCTTCTGGCGGAGCCCATGGCGCGTCCGCAGGATGGCCAGGCCTGGATCGACGACGCGATGCGGGCCTACGCCGCGCGGCTGGAGCACTATTGCCGCGCGGCGCCTTACAACTGGTTTAATTTCTATGATTTCTGGGCCTGAGATTCGCCGTCTCGCGCTGCTGATGTTGCTGCTCGCCGCGCCTTTGGGCCCGGCGCGGAGTGCCCAGCCTGCCTGGGGCCTGCCGCAGCTGATGCGTTCGTTGGCTTCGGTGCGCACCGCCTCCGCCCATTTCACCGAGTGCGAGACCGCGCCAGTGCTGAGCGCCCCACTCATGAGCATAGGCACACTCACCTACCGAGCGCCGGACTATCTGAGCAAGGTCACCACCGCGCCCAACGCACAGCGTTTCGTGCTCGAGCATAACCGCGTCACCCTCACCGCCAACGGCCAGGTGCACGTCTTTGCGCTCAGCCAGGACCCGCGCATCGCCGGGCTGGTCGAGGGCATTCAGGGCACGCTGGCGGGCGATCTCCCTTCATTGCAACAATTCTACACCGTCAGCCTCACGGGCAATGCGGCGGCCTGGCAACTGCGCCTGCTGCCGAAGGATAGGTCGCTGCGGCGCATCGTGCGGGGGCTCATCATCCGCGGCAGCGGGAGCCAGATCACCACGATCGACACCGTCAGCAACGACGGCGGTGATTCGCTCATGCGTATTGAGCCCGATGCGCCGTAGGGGCTGGGTCCCGCTGGTCTGGCTGGTGTCGCTCGTCGCCTGCGCCATCATCGCGGCGCGCACGCGCTACCCGACCAACATGGGTGATTTCCTGCCGCACTCGGCCTCCATGGCGCAGCAGGTACTGGCCGGGCAGGTGAACGGCGCCGCCGCCTCGCATATCGTCATGCTGGACATCAAAGGCGCGCCCGCGCCGGTCCTGGCGCGGCTCAGCCAGGCTCTGGCCGCGCAACTACGCCCGCAGCCGGACTTCATCAATGTCATGAACGGCGATGCAAAATCATTCGCCGGCGTGCAAAACTATGTATGGCGCAACCGCTACCTCTTAAGCCCCGGCGTGACCGCGCAACGATTCTCAACCGCCGGGCTGCACGCCGCGCTGCAAAACGACCTCTCCCTGCTCAGCTCGGAGCTCGGGACGGTGATGGGGGAAAGCCTGCGGGCGGACCCGACGGGCGAGACTCTGGGTCTGCTGAGCCAATTCGGCAACGGCGGCGGCCCGGCGATGCAAAACGGCGCATGGATGACCGCCAACGGAAACGCAGCGTTACTGCTGGTGGACACGGCGGCCCCCGGGTTCGACCTGGATGCGCAACAACGCGCGCTGGCGCGGATCAAATCCCGTTTCAGCCATGCCCGCGCCGCCATCCCGGCGGCAGCCGGGGCCTATCTGCAAATGAGCGGGCCGGGCGTGTTCGCCGTGCATATCCGCAATACCACCAAAAGCGACGTCACCCGCCTCTCGATCCTGGCCCTGTCCGGCGCCGCCACGCTGCTGATCTTCGCCTATCGCTCGCCGCTCGTGCTGCTGCTCGGCCTGCTGCCCATCGCCGCGGGCGCGCTCGCGGCCATCGCCGCCGTCTCGCTGGCGTTCGGCTTCGTGCACGGCATCACGCTCGGCTTCGGCGTGACCCTGATCGGCGAATCGCTCGACTACGCGATCTATCTTTTCACCCAGACCGCCCGTGGCGAGCCGGCGGACGCGGCGCTGGCCCGCATCTGGCCCACATTGCGCCTGGGCGCGCTCACCTCCATCGTCGGCTTCAGCGCCATGCTGGCGTCCAGCTTCACCGGCTTCGCCCAGCTCGGCCTGTTCTCTATCGCCGGGCTGGCCGCCGCCCTGGGGACAACGCGCTTCGTCCTGCCGCTCCTGGTGCCCCAAAGCTTCTTCGCCGCCGGGGCGGAGCCGCTGGGCCGGCCGGTACAGGCGCTCATCGCGCATCGGCGCGCCGGGCGCGGCGTGGTGGCACTGGGCGTGGCCGCCGCGTTCATCGCGCTGCTGGCGCACCAAAGCGGCATGTGGGATCAAAACCTGCTGAACCTGAGCCCGATCCCGCAGGCCGCGCAACAACTCAACCAGAATTTGCAGCGCGAGCTCGGCGTCCCGAACCTGCGCTTCTTCGCGGTGTTCAAGGCCAGCAGTGCGCAGCGCGCCTTGCAACAAAGCGAGGCGCTGGCGCCGGTGCTGGTCAGGCTGGTGGCGGCGCAGGAGCTCGGCGGCTTCAACCTGCCGAGCAACATTCTGCCCAGCGATGCCACCCAGCGCCAGCGCCAGGCGGACCTGCCCGACATTGCGACGCTTAAAAAGCGCTTCAGCCAGGCGGCCCGGGGCCTGCCATTCAAAATCTCCGCATTTACGCCATTTTTCAGCGCCGTGGCGGCTGCCCGAACTGCCCCGCTGCTCACGCCCTCCAGCCTGCCACCCGCACTCCGGCTCCAGTTCGGCTCCATGCTGGTGCGCCATGGCGCTGCCTGGGTGGTCGTGGCGCCGCTGCACGATGTCACCCACCCGGCGGCCGTCACGCGCGCCCTCACCGCCGGCGGAGCGCATTTCGTCGACCTCAACCAGGCGTCAACCCGCCTGCTGCACACCTTCCAGAACCAGGCGGTGACGCTCGCGGTCGTCGGCAGCGTCGCCATCTTCCTGCTCCTGCTGGTCGGGCTGCGCTCGCTACGTCGCGCGGTCGCCGTGGCCGCCCCGCTGGCCGCCGCGGTCGCCATGACCTCCGCCCTGCTCACCCTTCGCGGCGGCAAACTCTCCATCTTCATGGTCGCCGGGTTTCTCCTCATCATCGCCATCGGCTCCAACTACTGCCTGTTCTTCGAGCGGAGCACCCCGGGCTCGCCCGGCTGGCCGCGCGCGGTGGCCTCCATCGTGCTGGCCAATCTCTGCACCGTCGCGGCCTACGGGCTGCTGTCCTTCTCGCGCATCCCGGTGCTGCACGACATCGGCGAAACGGTGGCCATCGGCACCTTCCTCAGCCTGGTCTGCGGCGCGGTGCTGAGCACGCCCTCCAACGCCGCCCCAACGCCATGAACCGTCCATTCCCCTGGGGCATCGACCCCATCACGCATCTCGCCGATCCCACCCATCGCTACGCGGATTTCTATCCCTATCACGCGGAACTATGCGCTCTGTCCGAGCTGCGTAAAAAGCCCGGCTTTGGCGTACCGCTGCGCAGCGGCATCGGCGGCCACTCCTTGCTCTATCTCAACGGCGTGCGGCTGGACCGTACAGCGCACTACCCGGTACTTCGCCTCTGCACACCAGATGAACCGCCAGCGGACCACGGTGTCGGCATCAGCGTGAACTCGCACTACGGCAACGCCAACTGGGTCGGCGTCGAGGGGCGGGATTTCCAGCGGCGCGGCGCGCTCGCCCCGGGTCAGCGCCTGACGCACGAGGCCTACGCGCACACGCAGGCAACCGCCAAGGCGGCGGGCTTTCTGGACGGCGTGGAATTCCACAAATCACTCTTCCAGGACAAGCCAGCAGGCATGAGCGCGCGCGACTATATGTACGAGATCTCGGTCGCGACGGACTACGGCGCGCAGTTCGGCCGCAACATCTACTCGGCCCGCGTGCCGCTCAACCGCGCCCGGATGACCGCCATCATCGACTATCTCAACGCGCTGAACGCGCCCTACCGGGAGGGAAACCGCCTCTATCGCTGGCGCGTGCTCAACAACAACTGCGCCCATGTCGCGCACAACGCGCTGGCCGCGGCGGGCGTCTGGTCGCCATGGCCGACCGGCCAGTTCTTTGCCTTCGCCGCCTTCAAATTCCCCGTACCCAAGAACGAGCTGGTCGACCTCATGCTGCGCGCCAACGACCTGCCGATCGAGGACCCTGACACCTTGTACGATGACCTCGCCGCAAGAACCTCGCTTCTCGCATCGGGTACGCTGCCCACGGCGCCCGGCGCGCTGGCTGGCGCTGCCCCCGCGATCGCCGATAACGACGTCTACGACGTCGCGCGCCTCAGGTTGATCTTCTTCGACAACCCTTTCTGGGGCCCCTACAGCCCACGCTTCCGGCGCATCTTCGCCACGCCCCGCTATCACAACCTCGAGGCAAATCTACGCCACTTCGCGGCCCGATACGCGGCCGCACAGGCGCGCAGCGCTACTTCGCGGCATTCAGGCGAGCGCGCGCTGTTCCAGAGCCGCTATCATGACTATATCGCCCGCATGGCAGAGCAACTCCGCGCGCAACTCGCACAATTCGGAGAAACGCCATGACCGTTTTGGGCTTAAGCGACTTTTCCCTCGTCACCTGCCTCGGCTCCGGCCGCGCGAACACGATGTCGGCGTTGCGCGGGGGCCGCAGCGGGCTGCTGCCCTGCCGTTTCGATACGCTGCCGCTCGCCGCCTATGTGGGCGAGGTCCCCGGGCTCGACGCCACACAACTCACCGGCGAGTGGGCGCCGTTCGACTGTCGTAACAACCGCCTGGCAGCACTCGCCCTGGCGCAGGACGAATTTCTTCGCACCGTGGCCCAGGCCCGCGCGCGCTATGGCGCCGCGCGCATCGGTGTCTTCCTGGGCACCAGCACCTCGGGCATATTGCAGACGGAGACAGCGTATCGCCATCGCGATTCATCGGGCGCCCTGCCGCCCGGCTTCAACTACGCGCGCACCCACAACACCTACGCGCTGGGCCACTTCGTGCGGGACTATCTCCGGCTCTCAGGCCCGGCCTTCGTGGTCTCCACCGCCTGCGCCGCCACCTCCAAGGTCTTCGTCAGCGCCGCCCGGATGATCGAAGCCGGCCTGTGCGACGCCGCGATCGTCGGCGGCGCCGACTCCCTCTGCGCCACCACTTTGTTCGGCTTTCATTCACTGGGCGTAGTGGCGGAGGGCCCATGTCGCCCGTTCGATGCCGCGCGCAACGGCATCTCCATCGGCGAGGCGGCGGGTTTTGCGCTGCTGGAAAAACCGGGGGACCAGCACGGGCCGGACTCCGTGCTGCTGCTGGGCGCGGGTGAGAGCTCGGATGCCTATCATATGTCCTCACCGGACCCTGATGGCAAAGGTGCCGCGCGCGCGATGCAGCTGGCGCTGCAAGCAGCCGGGCTGGCGCCCTCGGAGATCGACTATATCAACCTGCACGGCACGGCGACCCTCGCGGGGGACGCCTCGGAGGACCGCGCGGTTTCGCATTTGTTCGGCAACAAAATCCCGTGCAGCTCCACCAAGGGCTTCACCGGCCATACGCTCGGCGCCTCGGGCATCGTGGCCGCCATTATCAGCGCGCTCGCCATCCAGGGCGGGTTCCTGCCGGGCAGCCCGCACACGAATCACGTGGACCCCGAATTTTCCAGCGCCTATGCGCTGCGCGGGCGCACGGCGCGCCTCCAGCGCGTGCTCAGCAACGCATTCGGCTTCGGCGGCGTGAATTGCAGCCTCGTCCTGGGCCGGGCCGCATGACCCACTTATACATTGAGGGCATCGGCCTGCGCGGCCTGGGGCTCAACGGCTGGGCGCAAAGCGCGCCGGTGCTGGCTGGCCTGGCGGACTACGCGGCGGCGCCGGTGGAGGTGCCGCTCTGCCCCCTGCTGCCCGCCAATGAGCGTCGGCGCGCGCCCAAAACGGTCAACCTCGCCCTGGCCGTCGCGGCGGAGGCGTTCAGCGCCTCCGGCCGCAGCCCGCTGACAACGCCGGTAGTGTTCAGCTCCTCCGGCGGGGAGGGCGAGACGATCCACGGCATATTGAGCACGCTGGCCTCACCCCAGCGTGAACTCTCGCCGACCAGGTTCCACAACTCGGTCCATAACGCCGCGGCGGGCTATTGGAGCATCGGCACCGGCGCGACCTCAGCCTCCACCAGCCTGTGCGCCTATGATGACAGTTTCGCCGCCGCACTCATCGAGGCCGCCGCGCAGGTCGCCGCCAACCAGCCCGTCGCGATGATCGTCTACGATGTCCCCTATCCCGCGCCGCTGTGCCTGGTCCGCCCCATCGGTGCCGCGTTTGGCATGGCGCTGGTGCTCTCGCCCCAACCCTCGGCTGCCTCCCTGGCGCGGCTCGATCTCACGCTGCGGCCCGGCGCCTGCGCGGCGCCCACCGCAGCCCCGCTCACGCTGGATTATTTGCGCCAGTCCACGCCGGCGGCGCGCAGCCTGCCGCTGCTGGCCGCCCTGGCCGCCAATATGGCCTCGGTCGTCTCGTTGGATTATCTGACCGATATGACGCTCACGCTCCAAATCACCCCACGTCCCGCTCCCGGCTGGCAGGCATGAAAACACTGGCTCGTGAGCAGATCATGGCGATGATCCCGCATGATGGCGCCATGTGCCTGCTGGATGAGGTGCTGGAGTGGGACGCGAGCGCGCTGCACGGCCTGTCCCACCGGTTTTGTAACGCGGACAACCCGATGCGTCGGCCCGATGGCGTGCTGGGTGCTGCCTGTCTGGTCGAACTCGCGGCGCAGGCCATGGCCGTCCACGCAAGTCTGGTCGCCGGGCCCAATCACGCCCCCACGCCCGGCTATCTGGTCGCCCTGCGGGAGGTGCGGCTGGCCAGGGCGACTCTGGATGCGGCGATGGCGCCGCTTGGCATCAACGCCACGCGCCTGATGATGAGCGGGCAGGGCGCGTCCTACTCCTTCGTGGTCAGCAGCCATCATGCGGAAATCGTGCGTGGCCGCGCGGTTTTGCTTTTGGGGAACACGTGAGTAGGGCTCTCATCACGGGCGGTAGCGGAGTCATCGGTGCCGCCATCGCGCATCTGCTCGCCCAGGCTGGCCATCATATCTATGTCCACGCCCACGCAAACCTGCCGCAGGCGGAGCGCGTCGCGGCGGAAATCATAGCCAAGGGTGGCGCCGCCCAGGCCGTGTGTTTCGATATCACCGATCACGCGCAAACCGCCCAGGCGCTGGCGCAGATCCTCAAAGCCGGGCCGATCCAGATCCTGGTCAACAACGCCGGCATCCACGACGACGCGGTGCTGCCGGGCATGCGCCAGGAGCAATGGGCGCGCGTCATCGACGTCTCGCTCAACGGGTTCTTCAACGTCACGCAGCCGCTGCTGCTGCCGATGCTCCGCACGCGTTTCGGGCGCATCATCAACATCTCCTCGGTGGCGGCGCTCATGGGCAATCGCGGCCAGGCCAACTACGCGGCGGCCAAGGCCGGGCTGCACGGGGCCACGCGCGCGCTGGCGCTGGAGCTCGCCAGCCGGGGCATCACGGTGAACACGGTGGCACCGGGGATCATCGCCTCGCCCACCGCCGAAAAATCCTTCCCGCCGGAGGTCATCAAAAAGCTGGTGCCGATGCAGCGGGCGGGCCAGCCCGAGGAGGTGGCCGAGCTGGTGGCTTTTCTCGCCTCCGAGCGCGCTTCTTATATCTCAGGTCAGCTGATCTCGATCAACGGCGCGATGGCCTGATCAAACCCGTTCCCCTCGACATTCACGCCGTCATCTGTTCCCCTCGATCTTCACCCCGTCAATCGCGAGAATTATGCGCAGCCTGCCTTACCATCGGTCATCGCGAGTCATGCGCAGCATGACGAAGCGATCCATCCGTCAAAACCACCCAAAAACACCCCAAATTCCCCTTGACTCCCCCGCCAAATGTCACTATAACTAACGTCATGTCCGGTGAGCCCATCAACACGCGCCTCTACCACATCGTCATGTACCTGGTGCAGTCGCTGGGCAACGGTGCGCGTCGCGTCAACATGCCGCACTCGCTCTGCCAACTCCTCACAAACCGCCTGATCCGCCTGACCCACCGTCTGCGCATCCTCATCGAGCGCGGGCCGCTCCCCGCGCGCCCACCCCGCACCACGCCGCGTCAAACACCGGCAAACCCAAAACCCAGCACGATTGAATACTACCCGCCGACCAATTTCGCCTGGTTGCTGCACCTGTTTCCCAACTCCGGGGTCGCCGTCGCCCACTTCCAGCTCAAAACATTGCTGGACGAGCCCGAGACCCAATCCCTCATCGCCACCCACCCGACTCTCGCCCGCAGCCTCCGGCCCTTGTGTCGCTTGGTCGGCCTCAAACCCCCAGCCTGCCTCAAGCTGCCCAGAAAACCGCGCACCAAACGCGCCCCCCAACCCACGCCACAACCACCGCGCCGAATCTGGCACCCAGCGCCACCACCCAGGCCGATGACCCCCGCCGAGGCCCAACTCGCCGCCCGCCAATTCTTCAACCCCCGCGATTTTTATCTCTGAACCCACCCATGCCTTTCCGCGCCTATATTATTACGATATCGTAACAATATAGCCTACCGGCACAAAGCCCCGCAGATAAGCCGCAGATGCATCGCAGCCAACAACAAATTATCCCGCCCGTAGCGGAAGTGCGAGACCCCACCCTCGGCAACGCTAAAATATCGCACGGCGGCCGGAACATTCACCACGGGCACGCCCTCCCAGCACAGCCGCACGACCGCCTCGGTATCGAAATCATAGCGCCGCATGTGCCGGCTCGCCTCCATCACCATGAGCAGGCGCCGCAGCGGATACACACGGAACCCGAAAAGCGCGTCGCCGATGCCCCGGCGCGCCTCCAGCCGTGCCAGTACATTGGAGATCCGCCGCCCCAGCACGCGCACGCGCGGCGCGCTGGCGTCGAATATCGGCACACCCAGGATCATGCTGCTCGGGTTCCGCATCGAGATTTCGATAAACCGGCCTATCTCAGCGGCCGGGTGCTGGCCGTCGGCATCCATCACCAGCGCATGGGTAAAACCCTCAAGCACTGCGGCGCGCACACCCTCCAGCACCGCAGCGCCCTTGCCGCCATTTCTCGCGCGGCGGATCACCCGCAGCCCATCCTGCGATTCTACCCCGCTATCATCATCGCCACCGTCGATCACGAGCCACACATGCGGCCAGCGGCAAAGCGCATCCGCAACCGTCCCCGCCAGCCTGGCGCCGGGTTCATAGCTGGGGATCAGAACAAGGTAGGTGTCAGGCCCGGCTGCCACGCGCCCCGCCGGAGAAACGGAACCGCAGATGCGAAAATTTTGTTACGTAATAGATGCACCGGAACAGATACAGCCGCAGGGTTATCCGCCAGTCCGCCGCAATGCCACCCGCAAGCAGCGAGAGCACGGCCTCCTCCATCCGGAACATGTTTCGTGGCGACATGAACAAATTGCGCATCGCGGGCTCGCGGATACGGTAGATGAACCAGGTGAACGCGCCCAGAGCCCCGCGCGTCTGCGTATCGTAGCGGCGGAGAATGCGAGGCGCACGGTTCGGCCGGTTCAGGCAGGCGTCCACGGCGTCAGCCGCCCAGAAACCCGTCTGCATCGCGATATACACGCCGGTGGAAAAAACCGGGTCGATAAAGGTGCAGGCATCCCCAGCCATGATAAAGTTCCGCCCGCTCAAAATTTTCGAGGCATAGGAGTAGTTGCCGGTGGCGGAAACATTGCCCACCAGCGTCGCGTCCCGCAGCCGGTCGGCGATCTCGGGGCTGGAGGCGATGAGTCCCATAAAAAAACTGTTGAGGTCGGTCCCACGATTTTTGAAAAACGCCGCGGGGCAGACCGCGCCGATGCTGGTCGCCCCATCGGAGAGCGGAATGAACCAGAACCAGCCATTGTCAAACCAGACGATGGAGATATTTCCCGCCGCCTGGCCGGGCAGGCGCCGTGCGTTGGTGAAGTGGCCGAATATCGCGGCGCTGTCGTTGCGCGCATCGCGCGCCTTGGCACCCATCTGCGTGGCCAGCAACGTGTCGCGGCCCGACGCATCCACGATGAATCCGGCGCGCCATTCGCGCGTCGTTCCGTCCTGGTTCACGGCGCTAACGCGGGGGCAATCATCGTCGGCAAACGCAACCCCGGTGACACGACACTCCTCGATCACCTCCGCCCCTTTCGTGGCGGCATTCCGGAGCAGAATATGATCAAAGCTGGAGCGCCGGACCTGGAAGGCGTAGGGGAAACGCTTGTCCCAGGCATTGGCAAATTCATAGCGGACGCTCTTGCCGTGGAACGGCGAGACAAATTCGATCCCATGCTTGTGCTGGGCGCTGGTCTCGACCCGCGCCCGCACGCCGAGACGGTCCAGCAGCGGCAAATTATAGGGAAGCAGCGATTCACCGATATGGAAGCGCGGGTGCTTTTCCTTCTCAAGCAGCACGACCCGCCGACCGCGCTCGGCCAGCAGCGCCGCGACGCTGGAGCCCGCCGGCCCGCCGCCGATCACCAGTACGTCGCAATCCGGCGGCGCGGGGCTGACTGCAAGCTGCGCAACTGATGCCACGCCAAGACTCCCTTGAACAAACGAGACGTTGACCGGAACGGCGTATCCGGTGAAGAATGGCAGGAGCGCAATAAGCCACAGGTTCGCCGTCATGTCCAACGCGGAAGATGATAATGACGCCCTGCGCTCCCACGCGCTTGTGGATGAATACTACAGCAACCCGGCGCAGCGCCGGTCTTCCATGCGCGCGCTATTCAACCGGTCAGCCCAACATTACGACAAGGTTAACAAAATTTTCTCGCTGGGCTCCGGCGCGTGGTACCGCCGCTTTTCCCTGCGTCGTGCGGGCGTGCGGCCGGGTGCGCTCGTGGTCGATATCGCCGTCGGCACCGGCCTGTTGGCGCGCGAGGCACTGGCGCTCAACGGTGATCCCGCCCTGGTCATCGGCGTCGATCTCAGCGAGGCGATGCTGCAAATCGCCCAGCGCAATCTCGCCATTCCACTCATCCAGGCCGCGGCGGAGGCGCTGCCGCTGGCGCCCGATATCGCGGATTTCGTGACGATGGGTTTCGCGCTGCGCCATGTCGCGGATCTGAAGGCGATGTTCCATGAGGCCATGCGCGTGCTCCGCCCGGGTGGGGCCATCATCCTGCTGGAGATCAGCGCGCCGCGTAACCTTCTCTGTCGCGCGCTGGCAGCCGCCGTCATCGGTTTCATGGTGCCGTTGGTTTCGCTGCTGATGACGCGCGATGCCCGTGCCCGCACCTTGATGCAGTATCATTGGCGGACGATCCTGCACTGCATACCTCCCGATGTGGTGCTGCGCGTCCTGGCCGAATGCGGCTTTGCCAACGCAGCCTGCTCGAGCGAATTCGATCTGTTCCGTTGCTACAAAGCCATCAAGCCGACGAGCACGGCGGGATGAAGATCATGGTTGCGCAACAGAGCGAAGCGCTGCTCATCTCGGTGCTGTTGCAGCTGGTCATCATGGTCGGCGCGGCACGCGCACTCAACCTGTTGTTCCGCCGCTGGGGCCAACCGGGGGTAATCGGGGAGATCGTGGCGGGCCTGCTGCTGGGCCCCTCGCTGTTCGGGCATTTTTTTCCTGGCGTCTCCGCCGAGGTTTTCGGGCTGCAACCGGCCCCTTCGATCATGATCCTGTCGCAGATCGGCCTCATCCTGCTGATGTTCCAGATCGGCATGGGTTTTGAATTCAGCCGGCTCCGTGAGCCCAGGGCACGCCGCGCGCTCCTGCCGGTGGCGGCTGTCTCGGTGGTCGTGCCGTTGGGCTTAGGTGTCTGGCTCGGGTATCTCTCCGCGCCATATTTCGCGGGAGAAATTCCCGTGCGGATCTACGCGCTTTTCTGTGGCGTGGCGATGGCGATCACGGCGGTGCCGGTGCTGGGCCGCATCCTCGCGGGCTACGGCATGCTGCGCCAGGAGCTGGGCGTTCTCGCGATCTCCGCCGCGGCGATCAACGATATCGCCGGCTGGCTCCTGCTGGCCGTGGTGGGTGCGCTCGCGGCCGCAAAATTTTCGGTCGGGCGAGAGGTACTGCATCTGGCTTTGGTATTCGGCTTCGTCCTGCTCTGCATCTTCATGCTCCGTCCCGCGACAAACTTTCTGTTGAAGACATTTCCCGTGCGCGAAGGTGAAGTCCCGCCCACGCTGATGTCCATCATACTCATCGCGGTGTTCATGCTCGGCATGGTCACGTTCAAGCTCGGGCTGTTCGGGATCTTTGGTGGCTTTGTCGGCGGGTTATTGGTACATGAGCATCAGGAGTTCTGCACGGCATGGCGCCGCCAGGTCGGCGGCTTTGTGCTGGTTTTCTTCCTGCCCATATTTTTCACCTATACCGGCCTGCATACCAACCTGCTGGGCCTGACGACCCGCACGGATTTTCTATGGCTGCTGACATTCCTCATGGTATCGATCGCGGGAAAAATCGTTCCGGTGACACTGGCAGCAAAATGGGCGGGCTACCAAACCCACGCCGCATTGCTGCTCGGCGTCCTCATGAACACAAGGGCGCTGATGGAGTTGATCGTGCTCAATATCGGCCTCCAAACGGGTTTTCTGCCGCCAAAAATGTTCACCATTCTCGTCACCATGGCCGTGGTGACAACGGTGATGGTCGGCCCGGCGCTGAAATTTCTCACACCGAAACTGGGGCTCACGACGTCGATCGATATCGAGGCTTAAGGTGCTGGGCTCTGCGTCCCGTTGAACCGACCGGCAAATGCATCGGCGCCGTCGCGGACCGCCTGCCAGGTCATGATCGCACCGTTTTTGATTCCCTCGCCGATCTGCGAGGCGCCCTGGCCGACAGAGTCCGCGCCGGAGCTGAACTGCTGTGCAACATTCCCGGAGTTCGGGGACGGCGCGGATTGCGCAAACGCCGGTACCGCGATGAGCATCGCCACGGCTGCAAAAAAGAGCATGGGTATTGGGTATCGCCGGACCATCATATCAACCTCGCTTCCGTGACTCTAGAATAGCCTACGCCGGCACAACCGTAAATGTGGAGAAATCTCGCTTGATTAATCGGCTGAACACCTGTTTTCGGGGCCTTGGGCAACCTATAATGTTACACGATGGCATTTTCTGCTTTAACCCTCCGTTACGCTGACCAATCTTCGGTCGGCGTGCATTTGGCGCGCGCCGACCATCTGCTGGGTATCGTCGGGTTCGGTGCGCAGCCGCCGAAGAAACTTCTACAATCCTGCCCGTTCGTGCGCGCGCCGTTGATGCCCCTGGCCAAGTGTCCGGCGTTCGAGATCTGGACCGCCGCATCGCCCACGCGACGTTGCGAGGTCGGCCCGGTCGTGGGCGCCTGTAGCGCCGAGTTGGCGTTTGGTGTCGTCCCGCTACCGGAGGATGCCGCGATCGAGGGTATCGTGGAACGCGCATATGGCGATATTTTCCGGTTTCTCGACCAGACCGGTTTCAACCAACCCATCCGGTTCTGGAATTATCTGACGCGCATCACGGAAGACGAGCAGGGAATGGAGCGCTACCGGCATTTCAACATCGGCCGGCATCATGCGTTCATGGCGCATCTGCGCCAATCCGTGCCGCCGGCGGCCAGCTGCCTGGGCGCGCATGATGGCGAGTCCATCATCTATTTTCTGGCCGCACGGGAGGCGGCGACGCCGATTGAAAATCCCCGGCAGGTCAGCGCCTACGCCTATCCGGAAATCTACGGCCCGCGCAGCCCAAGTTTTTCCCGCGCGGCACTCTACGGCGGGGATGCGCTGTTCATCTCGGGGACGGCGAGCATCGTCGGCCATGAAACACGCCATCCGGGCGATCTACCCGGCCAGATTCATGAGACGATCGAAAATCTCAAAATCCTCATGGCGAACGCGCGGCAAAACCTATCCTCGGTAAGGCCTGAGGATCTGGCATTGAAAATCTATCTGCGGCACGCGGATTATCATGCGCCGGTGGAGGCCGCGCTCAACGCGGCGTTCGGTATGCGCAACCAGCGTCTGTATCTGCTGGCGGAGATCTGTCGGAGAGAGCTGCTGGTTGAAATCGAGGCCTTCCATCAGGCAGAGCGCGATCATGGGTAATCAGATACTCTCACACACCCGTTCGATCACACCGGACCAGTCATAGGCCACCTGCTGGCGGAACAGCCGGACGGTCGGGTACCATGGCGTGTCCTCGCGCTCCAGCAGCCAGCGCCAGTCCGGCGCATAGGGCAGCACCAGCGCCGTCGGCACGCCGATCGCGCCCGCAACATGCACCACCGAAGTGTCGATACTCACCAGCCGCTCGACATGGCGCAGAATCGCCATGGTGTCGGCAAAATCGCCGATCTCCGCGCCGAGGTTGATCAGCGGCGCGCGGCCATAATAGCCTCCCACCTGGCCGGTCTGCTCGCCCTTCTGCACGCTCAAAATCGCCAAATCGTCCCGCGCGAACAAAGGCGCGAACTGCGCCAGCCGGAGCGTGCGCTTGCGGTCGTTTTTATGCGTGGGTCTTCCGGCCCACACGAGCGCCACGCGGCGCTTGCCAGCGGGCACCAGCGCATCCAGTTTCTCGCCCCAATGCGCCACCAATGCGGGGTCCGGCGCAAAATAGCGCTCCTGGGGCACGTTCTCAGGGGTCAACCCCGCCAGGCGTGGCAGGCCCGAGAGCGGAATATAGGCGTCATATTCGCCGGTATCCTCCCACCGCGTGACAATCCGCCCAACGCCCGGGATCTGCCGCAGCAGGCCGGTCAGCTCGCCCGAGCAGGCCAGCACGGGTTCCGGGCATAGCTGCGCCGCCCACGGAATAAGCCGGGAGAATTGGATGCAATCGCCAAACCCCTGGTCGCCGATGATCAGCAGTCGGCCAGGCGGCAACGGCGCCCCATCCCATTGGGGTTTTTCGGTCTTGGGCAGCATTCCCTCGGCCTGCTTGAGCTTGAATCGCCATTCATAGCTCTCCCAGCCCGCCGCCAGCCGCCCGGCGAGCAGCAGGGCTTCCGCCTTCTCAAAATGCGCCTCGGCGAACTCCGGGTCGATCGCCAGCGCCTGGTCGGAGACCCGTATCGCCTCATCCAGCTCCAGCCGCTCATAATGGATCAGCGCCAGGTTGAAATAGGCGCGCGCATCTTGCGGAGCGAGCGCCACGGCCCGGTGCCCGGCGGCCAATGCATCCTCCAGCCGGCCCGCGCTACGGTATATCTCGCACATGTTGCGCGGATAGAGTGCTACCTCCGGCGCCAACGCGGCGGATTTCTCCATCCGCTCTAGCGCCTGCGCGGTGCGGCCATTGCGATGCGCGACAATGCCGGCTAGGTGCAGAATGTGCGGATGTTCGGGCATCGCCGCCAGCATCCGGTCGGCCAGATCATCCGCTTCCGTGAGCTTGTTCTCTTGCTCCAGCGTGGCGAGCCTAGCCACCGCCTCGGAGAGCGGGATCACCTCTTTGCCCTGGCCGCTCACGGCGCGTCCCCATAGCCGAGTTCGTCGATCCAAGGCTGTAGAATCTCTTGCACCTCGGCGAACAGATCGGGCAGTCGCGCGCGATACTCCAGGTGCCGGTAGCGCCCGCGCGCGTGCAGCGGCTCGCGGACCGCATAATGCCCGGGCGTGGGGTCACGGCGCGGCGCGGCATTGGTGCGCAATGCCGCTTCATCGGTCAGGCGGGCATCCTCCACGCCGATGAACTCCAATACCCGCCGCAGCGTGGGCAGCGGCTCCGCCACCAAGTCTTCATAGCGCACCGGCATATAGCGCAGGGTGAGCTGGCCACGGTAGTGTTTCACCATCTCCATGGTAAGCGCATAGTGCCGCGCTGCGGCGGCCATGGAGGCATGGGCATTGGCCTCCATCCTGCGGTCCTGGCTGAAAACGGAGAGCATGATATCGAGCGGATGGCGGATGACGTGCAGAACCGGCGCGTGGGGGAATAACAATTTAATGAGCCCCAGGTGCCAGAAATTGCCGCTGGCCCGGTTTGTGACATAGCGCACATCCGGCACACTCAGCCCCAGCCGGGCGTGGGTCTGCGCGTAGCGGCCCCGCAGCACAGCGGGGATATCGGCCCCGTTGAAGCGCGCCACCAAAAATTAGCATTCCTGACACCAATAATTAGAAAATCGCATTTCTCACTTCCGCACTAACACTAGAAACGCCCAACAGCTAACATCGCGGCCAAAAGGAGGGTGGCATGGTCTCCCGGAAGCTACCCCGAGATCAGCAATTCCGTCACCCGCTTCCCACCACCCCGCCCAGCCGTGTAAATAGTCCCCACCAGCTCAATCTCGAACCGCCGGAATATCCTCTGCACCTCATCAGAGGCGTCTAAAGACATAATAAACCGCCCTTTAAGACGCTTTAAGAGGATCGCCATCCGCTCAAAATCCGCCCGCTCAAACACCCCATCGCCATAGTCCCGCTCGCAGCCAAAGTATGGCGGGTCGAGGTAGAACAACGTCCCAGGCCCATCATACCGCGGCAATAACGCCCCCCAGTCCAGCCGTTCGATCACCACACCCGAGAGCCGCTGATGGATCTGCTCCAGCATCGGCCCAAGCGTCGCCACGTCGAATCGCGCCGGCCTGTCTTTTGACACTCCAAAATTCGGTGACCGCACCCTCCCACCGAAAGACACCCGCTGCACATACAAAAACCTGACCGCCCGCTCCAAATCCGTCAGCGCCTCACCATTGGTCGCCACCAGGCGCTCAAACTCATCCCGCGAGGTAATCTGCCAGCGCAGCATATCCATCAGCGCCAAGTAATGCCGCTGCAGCACGCGGAACAGCGTCGTCACATCGCCATTTATGTCGTTTATCACCTCAGCCTTGGCCTTAAACGGCCGCCGCAGAAACACCCCGCCCATCCCGACGAACGGCTCCACATAGGTATGGTGCGGCACTGCGGCGAGCCGATCGATGATGCGCCCCGCCAGATATCGCTTGCCACCAAGGTAGGGTGCTGGCGGCACCACCGGTTCCACCGGCACGAGTATAGATTTGGTCATTACAATCTCTCATAGTGCCCACTCACCGGCCGGTGAGGCGGGGCGGTTTAACCGTGCGAGGAGAGAGACTCGCGGCTTCGGCTGTTTGCAGCAGCCAAGCCCCCGCTGAATGCGGAGGATACTCTACGTCACGGCAATCGCCCCAGAAACAGCGGTCAGTGCCGTCACGGTATCATTCGCCCACACGTAATAGGTCCCAGCCGAGCCCGGCGTCAGGCTCCCACTCAGCACCCCGCCAGTGCTCGCCGCCGCCACATAACCCGTGGTCGGCGCCACCGTGGCGGACGTCCCAAGCGCGATCTGCACCGCATCCGATATCGGCCATACGGAACCCGCGACCGCGAGCGCGGTGCCGCTGGCGCCGGTGCTGGGCGCAGTGATCGTCAGCGAGTTGCCGGTCACGATGAAGCTGTTGGAAATCGCCACGACCTGCGGCGCATCGAGCGGCCGCACCTGGATCGTATACTGCCCAGCCGGAAGCCCCGCGCCGATCACAAAGCTGAACGCCCCACCACCCACCGTCACACCACTCGCCGGCAGCCAGGTCACGCCGCCATCCAGGCTGTAATCGAACGCCGTCGGCGAATCGTTGAAATACGCTCCGCTCACTGTCAGCGGCATGTCCGCCGCCAGGCCGTTAATCGCCGCCACGGTAAGCGCCGGCGCAACCGGTATCGTGGCCTGCTGCCAGCTCAACGCACCACCCACCCAGGTCAGGTACCACACCTGCGTCGGGTCGGTGGCCAGCGGATACGGCGGAATCCCAGGCGGCGGCGGTACAACAGTGCCTGCCACCACAGTCACGGGTATGCTGAGCCCGAGCTGCGTGCGCGTGATGCTGACTGGCGCGGCGATAGTAGCGCTCATGATCCAAACCCTGGATAATAGGAGAGCCCATCTGTAACAGGGTCCGGCGCCGGCGCATCCGGCATGGTGATCGAGACAGCCCGATCCACGTAAACCGGCGTCGTCTCGCTATAAACCACATTCCCGGAAGCGATGCTGAGAAACGCGATATCGACCTTATGCATCCCCTCAGGCCAAAGCGTCGTGCTGAGGCACACCGCCTGATAGCTTCCCGGCACACCCAACGTGAACGTCAGCATCCCCAGCAGATTATCCCGCGAATCGCGCACCATCCCCGCCAGCGTCACCTGCGTCAGGTCAAATGCGGTTCCATCAGCATTGGCGCACACATCCGTGAAAATCAGCGCCTGCCCCCGCTTAATCCGAATATCCGTCACGGCAGCAGCCCCAGCACGGTCGAGAGCCCGAGATCGCGCGGCGTGACCCGATCGCCATGCCGCGTCACGAGCACCAGCCGCCCAGACCGATCAAAACAGAAATTCACATATTCCGAGCAATCCCAGAAACCCCACCGCGCCAGTGGCAGCCGCAGGATCAATCCCGCAATCGCCCGCCAGTCATACGGTCGCCCGATCTCGCCGCGCGCCGCCTGCCAAAACAGCGCCTCCTCGGCCGCCGTCATCTCCACGCCGCGAATCTCCTGCGCGACCGGCCTGCAGTAATCATAGGGCCGCACCATCACACCGCCCGTGAACCGCGCGCCGAGCCACCCGTCCCCGTTGTCGATCTCCACGTGGCTCCACTGCCCCCACGTCCACCAGCAAATGGCGGCCGAGATTATTCCCGGGTCGCGGATGAGCCGGATGCGGATCACGGGATCGTCGCCGTAGCCGGTGGCAGCGTGCCGGTGCCAGCATCGACGATCAACTGGCACTCCATCACAAAATCCAGCCCGGCGGTAAAGAGCGCCATGAACTCCGTCACGGTGGGGAACATGTGCGCCACGCCCGCCGTGTCATACCATTTCAACGAACTCGCATTGCCGGGGAATTTCGCATTCGTATTAATGTAGCTCACGATACCAAGCATGTTCACATCCGCCGCCGCGTTGCACGCATACACGCCGTCGAGCGCGGGCGTGCCGGTGCTGGTAATCGTAATCCCACCCGCGATCAGCGCCGACGCTTGCTCAGCTAGTGGATAAAATCATACATTTGAGTCCAATTTAGGATTCCCATTTTGCGTCTGAGATGCGATTCTGGGGCATGCTCGATGGTATTCAAGTTAAAGTCACTGCCAAGGACCGTGCCAAGCTGG
>JAJZGI010000092.1 GCA_021798575.1 Pseudomonadota bacterium
ATGTTTGGCGCGTCCTATCTCGGCCAGACCCTGACCGGGGGCGGCTGAGATGGAGCCGCTTGAGGCCGACACATTGTACCTCGCGGCGACGCGGCCCGCGATGTTCATGGGCGTGCCGCTGAGCCTGGGGGCGATGCTGCTCATGCTTGCGGGGCTGATCGTCGTGCTGTTCAAGAACCCGCTTTATTTGACGGTCATGGCGCCGCTCTGGATGGCGGCGCGGGAGCTGGTGGCGCGCGATTATAACGCTGTCGGCGTCGTGCTGCTGTATTTGCGCACCGCAGGCCGGTCGGTTGACAGTAAGAGATGGGGCGGCGCGTCGGTGTCACCGGCGCCGGTCCGTATCCATCGCCATGGTCGCGGGCGGGGGATGATCGATGTGGGGTGATGCCAGCCGCACCGAGCGTACCGCTACGCAGTATTTGCCTTATGTCGGGCATATCGGGCCGCAGACCGTATTGCTGGAGAATGGCGCACTGCTGGCGATGGGGCATGTTGAGGGGCAGGCGTTCGAGCTGGCTGACCATGCGCTGCGCAATGCCAGGCTGCGGCGGCTGAACACGACCTACCGCAATCTCGCCGATGACAATGTTACCATCCATACGCATCTCATTCGTCATGCCGATCTGGCAGCAGCACCCGCCGGCCAGTTCCGCTCCGGCTTCGCCCAAGCGCTGGACGCCGCATACCGTGACAAGGTGTTGGCGGGCCGGCTGTACCGGAATGACTATTTTATCAGCCTGCTGATCTCACCGCGCGGCCCGCTCGGCACGGGCATGGCCAGGAAATGGGCGCGGATGGGGCGTAAAATCCCGGAAGCAGCGGCGGGACTGGCGCGAGAGTTAGAGGACCAATGGCTGGTTTTGGCCAATGGGCTGGAAGGGTTCAGAGTCCGGCGCCTTGGTGTGTATGAGCGGGATGGGATCACCTTCTCGGAAATCGCCGAGGCGCTGCGGTTGATCATCACGGGCCGGCCGCTGCGCGTGCCTGTCGTCTCCGGGCATCTGGGGGACTCGATCTACACCGACCGTGTCATTTGCGGTCGGCGCGGCATGGAAATCCGCGCGCCGGACAGGAGCCTGTTTGGGACGATTTTCTCCTTCCGGGAATATCCCGCCAAGACCAGGCCGGGGATGCTGAATACGCTGCTCTCCGTGCCGTTCCCGATCGTGCTGGCGCAATCCTTCGCCTTCGTCACTCGTGCCCAGGCCCAGGACCGGCTGTCTTTGAAATCCGCCCAGATGCTGGGCGCGCAGGACAAGGCGGTTAGCCAGATCGCCGGGCTGGAGGAGGCGGCGGATGCGTTGGCGTCCAATGAATTTGTCATGGGCGCGCATCATTTATCGCTGGCGGTGTATGGGGACAGCCTCGCCGCGGTGGAGGAGCACGCGGGCCGGGCGCGCGGGCGGTTGGCCGATGCCGGGGCGGTGGTGGTCGAGGAGCGGCTGGGGCTGGAAGCGGCGTTCTGGTCGCAACTCCCGGGCAATCTCGAATGGCGCACGCGGCCCGGGGCAATCAACTCGCGCAATTTTGCAGGGTTGTCGAGCTTCGATAATTTCCCCGCCGGTGAGACAGCCGGCCATTGGGGTGAGCCGATTGCGCGGTTCCGGACGGATGGGGGTACGGCCTATGATTTCGTGCCGCATGTCGCCGATGTGGCGATGACGATCATCTTCGGGCCGATTGGTTCGGGCAAGACGGCGTTGCTGATGTTTTTGCTGGCGATGTTCGAGCAATCCATGATCCAAACCATGGAGCCAGAGAGCACGCCATCGCGCCGCGCCGGTTCCGTGGTGTTTTTCGACAAGGACCGTGGTGGGGAATTGCTGGTCCGGGCCACGGGCGGCACCTATCTCGAATTGCGGCGTGGTGAGGCATCGCGGTTGGCGCCGCTGCGTGGGCTAAAGGACACCGAGGCCGATCGAGATTTTCTGCGTGGCTGGTTGATTGCGCTGGTGCAAAGCGACGGCAAGGGCGGGCTGAATCCGGATGAAGAGAAGCGCCTGGAGCGTGCCGTCACCCGGCAGATGAGCATGCCGGAAGAGTTGCGTTCGCTGGCCGGTTTGCGGGAATTCCTTGGCCATGCCGATCCGATGGGGCTGGGTCCCCGCCTCGAAAAATGGTGCTGGGGCAATGCGCTCGGCTGGGCGTTCGATGGGGAACGCGACGAGGTGCGCCTCGATGGCGCGATCACCGGCGTCGATATGACCCAGCTACTGGAACACGATGAGGTCTGCGCACCAGCCGGAGCGTATCTGCTCTACCGGGTGACACAAATCCTCGACGGTCGGCGCGTGGTGCTGAGTATCGATGAATTCCGCTTCTACCTCAAAAACCCGCAATTTGCCGCGGTGGTCGATAATCTTTTGCTCACCGTGCGCAAGAGCAACGGCGCGGTGTTTCTGGCACTGCAGATGCCCGAGCATATTTTGGAGAGCCCGCTGGGGCCGTCCATCGTGGCACAATGCCAGACGAAAATCATGTTCCCGTCGCCGACGGCGGACCGGGCAATCTATATCGACGGGCTCAAATGTACCGAGGGTGAATATCGCGCGGTGCGGGAGGATATGGCGGTCGGCAAACGCCGCTTCCTGCTCAAGCGCGAGAAGGCCAGTGTCATTTGCGAATTCGATCTCGGGCAAATGCGCGATTATGTCGCCATTCTTTCCGGCCGGGCGAATACCGTGCGCTTTGCCGAAAGACTGCGCGGCGAGCTGGGCGATGAACCAGACAAATGGTTACCGGAATTCTTGCGTTCCTACCACGACGCCAAGGACTAACAGGAGGACATCATGAAACCAGCTCTGTTTGCGATTGCCATTCTGGGCACTGGTACGGCTTTGACGCTGGGCATGGCGCCAAAC